>JALGTY010000243.1 GCA_029821145.1 Candidatus Zipacnadia bacterium | reverse complement strand
GCCTGTGATGCTCATCGAGGGCCAGCGTCTGTACATCCTTAGCGGCAACGTGCTGTATAAGTTCGACACGCAGACACTAGAGCAGATGGAAGCGGTTCGGCTGATTCCGCCCCCACCACCGGAAGGGATGAGGGGACCTCCGCCGCCACCCGCGCCCTGAGAACTCAGCCGGAGACGACGAGGCGATTCCAGGCACAATCAACAAGGCGGCGCTACTGCAACGGCGCTGTCCTTTGAGGTTTATACTCGCGAGTAACGACGGGGGCTATTCTGCGTCTGGAAAGTCCCGCAGCGGAGTGCGACCGGTGAGCCAGAAACGATCCTGTGCAGAGGGGTTTTCCGCTTTGATCCGCGCCACCTCTTCCGCAAATGCCTCGGCGGTTTTTCCAAACAGCGTGTGCTGGGATGTCTGAGTAGCCCGGCTTTCAAGGTGCTTGTGCGCATAGCCGGTGATGTCATACAGCAGATCCGGTTCCCGGTCGGCCACTCCCTTGTAGTAGAACAGATGCGGCGTGTCCCACGGCTCGCCGAGTTCTGCACAGACCGGCTCGCTTGCCTGCCAGGTAGCCTCCAGGACTATTGCGCAGGCAGCGATGTGGTCGCGATTGCGGTCGTGCGGGCCGTGGTTGAAGATGGCGTGCGGGCGTATCCGGCGGATTACTGCAATCGTTTCCTTGAAGGTCTCCGAGTCATTGACCAAGGCGGTGTCGGGGCGATCGAAACGAATGCGCTCTTTGACGCCCAGAACGCGGTCGCTGGCTTCTCCCTCGGCCCGGCGCATTTCAACGATCTTGTCCTTCATCCACGGCTCCGGATACCCCTCGCGCCCGTCGGTGAATATCGCCACATAAACTTCCACGCCCAGGTCGGCCATCTTTGCCATGGCGCCGGCCATCGTCTGCTCATCATCGGGATGGGCCCCGAAAACCAGTATGCGTTCGTAGTTCATCTACACATTCTCCTATTCTGTCAACACATATACTCGTGCTGCGCCGGGCGGTAGTTTGAGCTGCAGTTGCTCCCCGGCGGAGACCGCGTCTCCACTGTAGAACTCGACGGCCTTGGCGTAACCTTCGGGCAGGGCAAAGGTGTAGCTCTTCTCCTGGCTGGTTGCGTTCATGACGGCGACCAGGAGAGTATTGCCGTGCTTGCGCGCACCGAGCCAGTCCACGGAAGCCGACACCCCCGGCACCTCGATAAACTCACCCTTGAGGAAGACTTCTTCGTAGGCTGCAGCCAGGCGCGAGGCCTCGGCGCTGGCCTGCCAGGAACGCCCCGCCATCGGCATGCTGTCATAGACGAGTACGCCGCCGGTGCTGTCGAAGAGTCGTCGCAGCAGGATTGCCTTTGTCGCCGGTGCCAGTATGTCATCGCTGTTGCGGTCATAAGGGCGCATAATCTTGCCGCACACCAGCGGGATGTCCTGCAGCGCCTCAACAGTGGCTCGCACCCATTCGTAGTCACGGCCATAACCGCACAAAGCTATATCGGTAGCCTGCAAGTCGCCGATCAGCTTCCAGTCCACGCCATAGCGCCACTTGGTGTCCTCCGAGTGGTATCCGCTATAGATCATGAGCCTCGCCGGTGGGTCTGCCGAATTGACGATGGTCTTGAACATCTTCGCCACCTTCGCCATCCGCAGGTCCATGAAACCGATCCACTGCGCGAGGTAATCGTTCTCAATCGCGTCCGGCGAAAGCTCGATATCAGTGCCGATCCTGGCGAATTCGCGGAATTCTTTGAGGCAGCGCGGGCAGTAACAAGACAGGTATCCGGTCGTTACACCGGACTCGAAATCCCAGGTGACATAGTCCGGCCGGGCTGCTGCGACCTTTCCCCGCAAGTTATCTTCTATATACGAAGAGGCGGCGCCCAGCAGGACGGCGGAGCAAACGTACTTCTTGCTCTGCTCGCCCTTATTGTCAATCAGCGCGTCATCAGGATGCTGCTCGAGCCATTGCGCCATGTTAATGGACCATGGTTCGAAGTTGATAGCCATCACATTATCAATGGCATACCGATCTCCGAAGTCACTAGACTCGCGGTCGCCGGAGACCAGATTGTTGAACCCGGCCTGCTGCATTGTCTGCATGGTGGCCTGCTTCATCTCTGGCTCGTTCATGGCACCGAAGAAACTGCCCCACAACTGCCAGACGAGTTGCTGGGGCTGCTTGCCTTGCAGCGCAGGCAGAACGCGCACAGCAAGCGGGCGCATTACCTCGATGATGTTACCGTCCAGCGCCTCCGCACCAAAGTAGATCGGGTAATCGCGATCTTCGGGTTCACCGGCAGTATCATCATACTTGATGAACACGTTGAAGAGCTCCAGTATGCGCACCTTGTCCCGATACCGGATCGGCTGCTCCGTCGCGATGACATAGTGGCGATACGTACTGCCGTCGTACTCCGACTCCCCGGCTTCTGTCATAGCATATTTCGGCTGCGTCTCCAGCCCCCCATAGTAGCCGGTGACGCCGACGAGTTGCAGTCCCGGCGGCAGGGCGAGATGACAGCGGTAGTCTTCGAGGCGGTGGCCGGGCAGGCCACGGGCGGCGACCGTGAAATGCTGATTGCTCCCTCGGGCGACATATAGGGCGGGCGTCGGATTCGGAAAAATCCGCGTGTCTTCCCACAATATCGAAAGTCGCATGCGAGACGGGCCGTCCGGGACACCTAAGTCCGAGCCGCCGTCGCCATTCTGAACCAGGGCCGGTCGCCAGTCTTTGGGGTCAATCGTCGGCGCGGAGAAGTCTGTCACGTCGTCCGGTGCCAGGCGCCATCCTCTAGCTCCGGTTACTGTCAATCCGCCGGCACTAATCTCGATCTGCGCAGTCGCCTTTTCCAGGGCCAGGCCAAAAGTGTTGACACCCTTTTGCAGGAAGGCCTTGATCGGCGTATCGGGCTTGCTTGATGCGCCGGAGGCTATTTCGACACTGTTGAGGTAGAGACGATACGGACCTGCGCTGTCAATGCGCACCTCCGCGACCGAGGATTTCACGCTGCGGGGATAGGCGGGCGAAAGAAGCATAGGCCGTAGGCTGACAGCATCCAACACGCCGTAGCCGAGCTTTACATCGCCCTCGGTGGCCAGGTGGAGAGCGGCTTTGTTCTCTACGGGCTCTGCCGCGCTCTGAATGTAAGTCCAACTGTCAGCAAAGCCGCCCTGGTGGGAGAGGCGCGAGTAGAGGTAATAGCCCGCCGGCGCGCCGCTTGTGGTCACGGTGGCTGTGAACGGGTTGTCCCCCAACTGCAAACGTGGGGGTATGCTGACGGCCGCTCCTACACCCGCTTCGAGGAACTCCATGCGCACAAAAGCGGTCGGGTCGTGGAAGCCGATCGTGCACAGGTTCCAACTGCTCTTTTCCTTGTCGGCCTGCTCGATGCGCCCCACTATCGCCCGCCAATTATCCCCCGGCTTCGGAGCCTGCACACCGAGACTGGCAAATCCGATGCGGGCCTCCACCGTCCAATAGCCCTCGCCTATGTCGGAGACCGATTCGACATCGGTATTGAAATCAGACTCGCGGCTGCGCCAGAGGTCCTCGCCGGTTATGCGCGCGTCGGCCACGGTGCCCAGGGCATTCAGCACAATGTCGAAGAGGTGCCGGCCATGCTCGGCGGGGTCGGCGATCAGCAGAATGCAATCGTCTTTCCAGACATTCCCATCGCGGTTTGTGACGTTCTTCTTGAACTCGTGCAACTGGTTGAGCGCATGGCGCAGCACCGGTTCCTCGCCCCGAAAGAACCAATACAGGTTGTCGTCATCGTAGCAAAAGCGCATCTGCGAAGGGTACTCGGCCGGGTGGAAAGTGCCCTGCCGCACGAAATTATTCACCGCCGGTGCGCCCGCCCAGCACGGGTCATCGCTCTTGCCGTCGAGCAGGGGCGGCTGCTGGGCGCGGCTGACGCCGAACAACGCTTCACCAGATAGGCGGACTGTTGGTGCGTTGTCAAGCTGTTCGGCAGTTGCATCGGGGTTGGTAGTTACCACAACATAGTCCACCTGCGCAGGTTCGCGTGCAGCTTTGGGCCCGAAGTACTCGATGTTGAAGGTGTTGCCTACCATCGCCGGGGCGAACGGCTTGTCGCTGACCCACTGCCAATCCTTCGTCAACTCTCCGTGCATCCGGTTGAGGCGTTGCGTCGCGCTGCCGGCGGCGCTCATCACGGCAAAGTACCCATCAGCTTCGGGTATCTTGGCGCGCAAATAGATGTAGATCGGCTTGCTGGTGCGCGGACAGGGGATACCGCGCAAGTACATGTGCCTGGCATCTGTTACGACTTTCCCGCCAGACGCATCCACATGCTCCGCAATCTTGTTGGCGTGAATGGAGAACTCCTCGGCCTCGAACCGCACCGGCGCAACCTCTCGATCCCATACCTGCGGTGTAGGCTCGGAACGAGCTTGCAGGGACCTTATCTGCAGGTGCAAGGGTCCGATGTCTTTGGTCAGCAGGCATACGGACACGCTAGTATTGTCCAAGCCCAGCGGCTTGGTGAGCGTAATCTCCTGCCACTGGTCGGTGAGCTTGACGGTACGTGGACTATAAAGCCAGCCGTTGCTGGAATACGCCATCAGCCACACCTCGCCTTGGCCGCGCACCTGGGCGACGAAGGTGCAAAGCTGGCCGGCCGGTAAGCCATTGATATTGCGCGTACAGATCCCCTCAAGCGTCTGTTTGCCCGGCGTTCTTGCGACGATCACAGGGGTGCCGTCAACCTCGGCTTTCTCGATAGTAACCCCGCCACCGTCTTTATGGTATGTGTCAAAGCCGCCGTTGGCAGCGCTGAAGTCGGCCTGCCACAATACGTCCTGCGCCAGCAGTGACGCGCTCAGTGTGCCGAGCAAGGCGATGATCACTGCCCGCCTTAATGGTCTCATTCTCCATCTCCTAACAATTCGGTTGTCGTCAAGTCTATGGGAGATTTCGCCAAGAAGCCGCCGATTCCTACTCACAAGTAACTGCGAGAGCGCGGGTACCCGACGGGATGAGGTTTGGGGAAGACCAAACTACGCGATGATACTTGGGTTGCGTGAGCCACGCGGTGCGTGAAGGGGAGAGTGTCAGAGGGCTAATTCGGCCTCTGAGGGCGGGCGCTGCCAGATCTCTTCTGCCTCCGGGCGACATTCGCCAAAAGGATTGTCCGCCGCCAGGTCGGCCACAAACTCGGCCTCGGGCGCGTAACTGGACAGGCCCAGC
>JALGTY010000242.1 GCA_029821145.1 Candidatus Zipacnadia bacterium | reverse complement strand
TTGTCTCATCATCACTCAGTCGCCACCTGTCTTGTGCGCATTGCTAAAGCCCACCATTTCAGACCTATCGCTATGTACTATTCGCCGAGGCTGTCACTTGTTCCTCGCAGGAAATAGTCGAGAAGCGCTCAGATGCACATGCTATCTCTCGAGAACCCTGACAGGTATGACAGGGCGTAGCGGCGAATTGTACAACCTCACGGGCCTGACATCGGCGGATGATTGAAAGCGGCGACCGACCTGTGACTGCCAAGCAGCGCGCAAAAACAGCACTTTCGCACCGCGAGCCTGACCGGGTGCCGGTGGATTTCTGGTCCACGGCCGAGACGGATGCCAGGCTGCTTGAGCACATGGGCCTGGCCAACCGCGAAGAGTTGCTGGAGGCTTTCGCCGTTGACTTTCGCTACATCGCCGGCCCCGAGTACACCGGCCCCCCTGTGCAGATTCAGGACGACGGTACCAGATATGACGTTGACTTTCGCTACATCGCCGGCCCCGAGTACACCGGCCCCCCTGTGCAGATTCAGGACGACGGTACCAGATATGACCTATGGGGTGTGCCGCGCCGTCAGGTCGGGGTCAAGGGCGACGGCTGGGAGCAGATCTACTGGGAAGTGGTGAGCTACCCCCTGGCCGACTGCGCATCGGTGGCCGATGTCGAAGCCTACGACAAGTGGCCTGCGCCCGACTGGTTCGATTATTCGGTCATCAGAGAGCAGTGCGCGCGTTGCGACGATTATTGCGTGGTCTTTGAAGGCGACCGGCTCAACCGCATCGCACAGCTCAAACCGGCCATGTACCTGCGCGGCGCCGACCAGATCCTGGTTGACATGATGGTAGCTCCCGACCTCTTCGACGCCATCGTCGGCCGCATAAGCGAATTCTACCTGGAGTACCAGCGCCGCATCCTGCAGGCCGCTGATGGCGCGATTGACCTGCTGATGACCGGTGACGACTTCGGAATGCAGAACGGGCCGATCATGGCTCCGGAGCAGTGGCGGGCCAGGCTCAAACCCGGTTTTGCAGCCTTCATCGAGCTGGCCCACCAGTACGAAGTGCCGGTGATGCACCACACCTGCGGCTCGGTGTTCGAGCTCATCCCCGATTTCATAGACGCCGGGCTGGACGTGCTCCAGAGCCTGCAGCCGGAGGCGCGCGACATGGACCCGGCCCGCATGAAAAAGCTCTACGGTGCCGACCTGGCCTTCCAGGGAGGCATCAGCATCCAGCGCACGCTCCCCTTCGGCACGCCTCACGAAGTACGCGAAGAGGCAAGGCATCTATTTGAGGCGATGAAGCCCGGGGGCGGATTTTTCGCCGGCACCAGCCACAAGATCCAGGCCGACACGCCGGTCGAGAATGTCGTGGCTCTAATCGAAGCGTACCGCGAATTCGGCACTTATGCGTAAAACCGACAGCATCTAGTGCTCGCAAGACTGATTCCGCGTTATTTGATTTATCGGTGTTTGGTTCACTCACTCTCGCGTAGGTCGGGCATCCTGCCCGACTCTGTTGCCGTTGTCTTTCGGAGGGGCCGCGCCGAGTTGCGGTGAGCTTGTCGAACCGCAAGGAGACCGGCCCGTGCCCTTCCTCGCCGCGTGGCACAGGCTTCCCGCAGGCCCTGAGCTTGCCGAAGGGCAGCCCGAGGCCGTTGCCGTTTTCCCCTCTCCCTATGGGAGAGGGGAATAAAAGGGGTGAGGGGTTGCCTTTGCCGTTTGTCTTTCGGAGGGGCCGCCCGCCGCTTCAGTCTGTGCAATATCATCACGATTCTAGATGCTGCCCGCCTGTATCCCGTGAAAGGGGTATTCGACCATGAAATGGCCCAAAGCGACACCAGTTCTGATGACAATGATGGCGCTGTTCCAGGTATGTGGGATAGTGCTAGCCGCGGAAGTACCCGAGATGCCCCCGCTGAAGACGTTCTACACCGAAGTCCCGATCGCTCACGGCGGTGCCCCCAACTGTATCATCGCCGTCCCGCCGGGAGATGAGTATGCGCAGCTCGGCCAGAGAGTCGCCGCTGCCATAAAGAAAGCCTCCGGCGCCGACCTTGCGGTGCAGGACGCTTCGACCATGTCACCTGAAACGCTGCAAAACTCGAACATGATTCTGCTCGGCTACTTCGCCAACAACCCGCTGGTCGAGTGGCTTTACGACGAGTACGTTCTATGTCTCGACGCGAAATGGCCCGGGCCTGGCGGCTATACCATCCGCACCATACACGACCCGCTGGGCAAGGGCATCAGCTTCGTCTTTCTGGGCGGCTGCGACGTAGAATCAGTGGCTAAAGCTGTTGATGATTTCATCTCCACTCTTCCGGAGAAGGGCGACATTTCGTACCCGCACACGGTCAAAGTGGTACTGCCCGACGGCTCCCTGCCTTACAAGCCTGATCCTGCCCGCATAGAGAAAAAGGTCGCCGAGGCCAAGACCAAGAGTTTCCGGGCCGCGGCAAGCATCATGTGCAGCGGGGCCATGGACTACTACCGCACCGGCAACCCGGAGGGCCTTGAGATCTTCAAGCAGCTTATCCCGGTGTTACGGGAGACCATTATCAAGCTCGGCACTGTCAAGGACGCGCGCGGTGCCATACACCTGGTCAATGTGTGGGATGTAGTCGAGGAAGCGCCCCAGTTCACTGACGAAGACCGCCGGGCAGCAACGGAGCTTCTATGGCAGTTCGCCAACCGGTTCATACATGCCGGGCAGACCGTCGAAGATAGCCCGAGACCGGCCGGCAACAGTTGGAATTCCCGGGTGGCCTGGGACCTCGGACGCTACTGGATGAAATACTATGAACTGGATGTCGGCGGCCTGTGGACCTGGGCACACACCCGCTTCAAGAGCCAGGCCAAATTCTGGCGCTCGGCCGAGGACTGCCCCAGCTATGGCTCCGCCACCATGTTCGACATCATTTACTACGTCCTGTCGGCCCACTATTACGAGTATTTCGAAAGCGGCAGGGCCAGAAAAATGGCCGATTACGGCGTGGCTATCATCAACAACCTCGGCGCCAGCTCCGGCTTCGGCGACATCTCCAGTCTCGGCAAGGCCCACCACTGGCCCCAACTGTTCCAGGTATGTGCCTGGAAGTACCAGGACGGCCGCTACCTGTCGGCCTACAATACTACCCACGGCCTGAGCGTCACCAGCAGCGACCTTCTCTACAACCACTATTTCCAGAACGAAGTCGAGCCGGCGACGCTGGAAGATACGCTGGGGGTGCAAGTTGTGCCTCTGCCTGACTGGGTATATGAGCACCGCGAAAGAGCGCTGGGTACTGCCCCGCCGGTAATGAATCCCGTCCTCGACGCCGACCCGACGCCGCCGCAGGAAAAGTGCTTTGACAAAATCGCCTTCCGCACCTCCTTCGACCGCAATGACCAGTACCTGCTCCTCGGCGGCATATCGCACGGCTACCACGCCCACCCGGATGGCAATTCGATCATCACATTCACCGACAACAACGGCTTCTGCATCTTCGACAACGGCTACTTTGTCCCTGACACCATCGAGCACAATACCATCGTCATTTTCCGCGACGGGCTTTTCGAGCCGGTGCCTCGCCTGACCGGCCTGGCTGCGCTCAGCGACTTTGACGACATCGGCATGACCCAGACCTATCTGCGAGGCTACAACGGGGCCGACTGGTATCGCAACATCATCTGGAACAAGGAAAACTATTTTCTAGTCATTGACGAGATAGAGGCTCAGGAGCCCGGCACCTACGGCCTGCAGGCTGTCTTCCGCACTTTCGGCGACCTCGACGTTAGCTTGGACCGTGTCGAAGCCATACATCAGGGCACGGCCTTTGATCTGGTCAGCGCCAGCCATGCCCCCCTCAAGATCACTGCCACCATGCCTCCGGTCAGCTACAGACATGCCATTGTCCAGACGAAGGCCGCCGAGCTTGCCAAGGGTGACAAACGCTACTTTATGAACCTGCTCTACTCGCGCGAAACAGGGGAGCCCTGGCCATACGAGATCGTGCCGGCATCAGCAAGCTCGGTGATGGTCGAGGGCCCGGACGGCTATGCGATTGCCGGCACCGGGCGCACCGAGCCGCTCGTCAACATGCAGGTAAACGCCGCCGTGTTCTATATTGAACCAGACGGCTTCGCTCTAACTGGCGGGAAGAGCCTGAAAGCTGGGCCGACGTGGTTCGAGGCGAGCCGACCGGTAAATGTTCAGGTCAAGCTCGGCACGCAAGCGGCCGGCAGCATCGAGGCACAAGCGGACTGCACCGTGCGCCTGTATGCGAAGGGTGATGATGTCAAGCTCGATGGCAAGCCGGTAGCGGCGCAGCGATCGGCAACCGGACTGCAATTTGACCTCCCCGCCGGCAAGTACGCGCTCACCTACACCCCCGGCGACACCACCATAGACATCGGCTCGTGGCAAGCTGCCTATGCCGCCCTCAGCGGACAGCACAAAGAAGCCTTGGCGGCAATGGGCGTCACTGATGCGGCCGGCAAGCAGATGGCCGCCGCATGGCAGGTCGAGAACAGTTCGACCTCAGCCAAACCCGTGTACATCAATGAGCGGGGCGAGGTCGTCAAGAATCTTGCCCGCACCGGCAAACCGTCACACTGGGCCGAAGCCTCACGAGGCTCACTGAGCTCGTGGCGGCTGACGGACGGCAACTCCGAAACCTATATATACGTGCCCAGCCGCAATCCGTGGGCCGGCGATCTCCCAAAGGATGTGGGTATGTACTGGAGCGTTCCCGTGCAGCTCGGCAGCCTCCATATCGAGTACGCATCCAACTATCCGCTGCCTGCCACCGATGGCCACGCTGTCCAGGCCTGGGACGGGGAAGACTGGTACAACCTGGATGCCGAGGCCCGTGTCAATCCGGATAACCCGAACGAGTGGACCTTCAGCTTCGAGCCTGTGACAAGCACGCGCATCAGGGTTCTTGTCACAGATTGCGAGGGGCAGCCCGGCTTCGCGGAATTGAAGGTATTCGCCGTCCCGCACGCGGCCCCGGCCAAGGACTTCCGAACTCCCCTCACTACTAAAGAGCTGGCCGTGCTTGACCTGGATGGCGACGGCAAGGATGAGGTCATTGCCATCGCCGGAACGTCGGTAAAGTGCATCAGCGGTGACGGCCAGGTGCTATGGGAACAGCAAACCGAGGGCGTCGGGCTGAGTGTGGATGCCTATGACCTGGACGGCGACGGGCACGGAGAAGTGGTGGTCGGCGACGATGCTCACAAACTCTACTGCTTTGACTACCAGGGCAAAGAGCGCTGGGCCATCCTTTCACCGGCGGATTCCTACACCCCCACCGTCGAGCCCAAGACCGGCATGGTGGGAGTAGTGCGGTGTGCCGACATTGACGGCGATGGCGACGGTGAAATCGTCATCGGCAGCCACAACTGGCTGGACTACGCCTTCGACCACGAGGGCAAAGTGCTCTGGAAGCGTGTCAATGTCCATAAGCCGACCTCTATTGCGTTTGCCCCGCTGGGCAATGGCACCCTCGGCTCGCTGGTCGGCTCCACCTACAACTCGGCCAGCTTCTACGGCCCCGGGGGCGAGGGACTGGCGTCGGCTACCACGGCGCTGCCATGAGTGTGGTCGGTGCCGACATGGATGGCAATGGCCTGGCCGAACTTGCTGTCGGCTCCCGCGTCGGCGGGCTGCACGTCAAGGAATACAAGTCTGACAAGCTCTGGGAAAAATTCATGGGCGCCGAGGTCACACAGGTCGCGATGGCTGATCTGACCGGCGACGACAAGCTCGAGCTCATCGCCGGCTCGAAGAACTTCTATCTGCTGGCCGCCGATGTGGAGGGCAACATCCTGTGGAATTGCAACGTCGGCGAGGCGATACTCGACCTGGCGGTCGGCGATATTGATGGCGATGGCAAGCCGGAGATCGTCGTTGGCACCGAGGGCGGCATGGTGCGGGCTATTGACGCCGCAGGTAATATCACCAGCACCTTCAAGGTCGGCGATAATGTAACTGCCGTAGCTCTGGGCGACCTCAACGGAGACGGCACTATGCAGATCGTGGCCGGAGCCGATGACGGCTATGTCTAT
>JALGTY010000241.1 GCA_029821145.1 Candidatus Zipacnadia bacterium | reverse complement strand
GGCAGAAACGCGGCCGTCGTCGCTATCGGGCAAATAATTCTCAGGCCGCTGGGCCTGATAAAACACATTGTGATAGCCCGATATCTGGGCGCGGGGCATGCTCTGGATGCCTTTTATGTGGCGCTTCTCGTTCCCCAGATGGCCGCCCGGCTGCTCAGCTGGGCCATTTCATCGACAGTTATTCCGCTTTTCCTGCGAAAACGTCAAAAGAGCGAGGAAGCCGCACGCAGGTTTTTTCTGACCGTCCTGAATGCAAGCTTCTTGTTTATGGGGGCCGTTGCTGCACTCCTGTTCATTTTCCGCGGCACCGTGATTCGTATCGTTGGCTCGAAGCTTGCTGGTTCAGACGTTGATCTGGCTGCACAGCTGCTGCTGATCCTGTCTGCGTACGCCGTCATTATCCACATCACGGATTACCTGAAGAGTTACCTGCATGCGAACGGCCGCTTTCTGGCGGCCTCGCTGAGCCAGTCAGCAGCCACGGTCGCAGTGATATTGGCCCTGCTGTTTCTGCCAGGGAGAAAGGCACATGTCTTGGCGTGGGGAACCCTCCTCGGATTTGCATTTGCGGCGGGATTGCTGTTGGCGGCGGCACAGCAAGCGGGACTTCGCTATCGACCGATCATTGCAATCTCGGAGGGGCACATAGCAAAGAGCGTCGGCCTCGGGCTGCCGTATGTCGGTGCTTCGCTGTTCTCAACCGGCATGCTGGCAATCGACCAGATCATGGCAGCGCGGCTGACATCGGGGAGTCTGTCATCGCTCAGGTACGCGCAGTTTTTCATGCTTGTTATTCAGAGCACATTGATTATGAGCGTCGGCCAGGCCCTGCTGCCTCGTTTTTCGACAGAGATTGCGCAGGGGGATCTGGACGCCGCCCGGGCCACCTACGATCGGGCTGTTCGGGGGGTTTCTCTGCTGCTGTTTCCGGTGGCCGCTTTCACAATGGTTTTTGCCGAACCCGTAGTAAGGGTGTTTCTGCAGCGGGGGGCCTTCGGCGAGCCGGCTGTGCAAATGACTTTCACGACTCTGGCGTGCTATATGCCGATGTTTCTCTTCGCGCATGTCGCACACGTGTCCGGGAAGGCCCTGGCTGCGGCGGGCGCTTCAAGGATCCTGCTGCTGATAGGAGCTGGGATGTGCCTGATGAAGGTTCTGGGCAATTGGGTCCTGATGAGCGTTTTCGGGGTTGCTGGAATTGCTCTTGCGTTGTCCCTTATGTACATAGCAAACGCAGGTCTCCTGACAATTGCACTTCGAAAGTTTACGAATATCACATTATCCGCTTATGCGCTTGTCAGAATCGGACGATTGGCTCTGGGGGCGTTAGTTTCCGCAATGATTGGCCGGGGGGCTTATGTCCTGGCCGAGTCATACAACACGAACATTCTGGCGGCCCTGTGTATCGGCTCGCTGTGTGCCATTCTATGCTATCTGTTGTTTTGTCTGGCGACGGCAGGAGAGGAACTTCGCCTGCTGGCTCGTTTCTTACCGGCCTCGTTGCGGGGACGTCTGTCGCGAGGCTTCTGGGGACGACTCATCGGCCTTGCTCCTGCTGATGATACATCCGCTTACGGCCAAGAGACGCCCAGTGAAAAAGGAGAATGAATATTTTCATTCTTTGATCGACGTAGCTATCCTATTAAATGGACGTTAATTGCAGGGATTTTTTATGACCGTGCCAATTCGAGTGAAGATGCTGACAGGTCTGCTTCATCCGGCCGTTGGAGGAGCCGAGCGCCAGGCCCTACTTCTCAGCAAGGCGCTTGTTGCTAAAGGTTTGAAAGTCAGTATCGTTACTACACGATATGACAGATCCCTTCCGAGGGAGGAATGCGTCCAAGGGCTGCGTGTCCGGCGCGTGTATTTTTCTGAACGCTTCCGATTCGGTCGTATCGGACTGCCGCTTTACGGGGCCGCTCTGTGGCGGGAATTGTTTAGGTCGCGGGGAGACTTCGACATCCTGCATACCCATGTAATGAGACAGCACGCCGCAGCCGGGCTGCTGTCAGCGAAGCTTTTGGGGAAAAAGAGTATCGTTAAACCCGCCAGCGCAGGGCCGGCCGGGGACATAGAAGTTCTCAAGAATGTTCTGAGATACGGCAGGATATGCCTGCCGATTTGCCGCGGTTTTGACCGCGTGATCGCCCTGACGGGCGTTGTTCGAGAGGAACTGGAGCATAACGGCTTTCCGGACGGGCGAATTGTGGATATCCCCAACGGCGTTGACAGCGAGCATTTTTGTCCGGTCAAGTCACCTCTCGAGAAACTGTCACTGCGGCGGCGTCTGGGTTTGTCCGACAAGGTGACGCTCTGCTATACGGGGCGTCTCGCACCGCAAAAGAGATTGGATGACCTGCTCGGGGCAATGAGGCGTTTAAGAGGATCCCGACTTCCCGTTCAACTTCTGCTCGTTGGCGACGGGCCCGAGCGGCAGCGGCTGGGCGATACGTGCCGGGACTCGGGGCTATCCGATAGCGTGTTTTTTGCCGGCTCGTGCAGCGATGTAAGAGACTGGCTCAGGGCTTCGGATATCTTTGTTATATCAGGGCACTCCGAGGGGATGTCAAATTCTCTGCTGGAAGCGATGAGCTGTGGACTTCCCGCGGTAGCATTCAGGGGTGTCAGCGGCAATGCCGAACTCATCGAAGATGGCTTCAACGGCTGCCTGGCGGACTCTGGAAACGTATCTCAGCTGACGAGTGCCCTGCTGAGTCTTGCGCGGCAACCGGATCTGTGCGCCGAGTATGGCCGGCGGGCCCGCCGGACGGTTGTTGAAAAATATTCCATCAACTCTGTGGCGGACCGATACATCGCTTTGTATAAAGATTTGCTGGCGGCGTGAGCTCAGAAAAGAGCAATTATGTGCGGGATATGCGGTATTGTCAGATTCGAGCCGGGTGATGTCTGTGCCGCCTCTCTGATGGAGAGCACCGACGTCATGCAACACCGCGGGCCGGATGGACGCGGCTTTTATATAGAAGGTTCCGTCGGCCTCGGTCACCGGCGCCTCAGCATTATTGACCTGGCCGGCGGTGCTCAACCGATGTATAATCAGGACGGTTCAATCTGTGTCGTGTTCAACGGCGAGATATACAACTTTCTCGAGCTCAAGCGCCAGCTGAGTCTACTCGGACACAGATTCAGAACGGCCAGCGATACCGAGTCGATTATCCATTCATACGAACAGTACGCCAGCGAATGCGTGAAGAAGCTCTACGGGATGTTCGCTTTCGCTCTCTGGGACAAGCCTCGAAAGCAGCTCCTTGTCGCCCGAGACCGGCTCGGCATAAAGCCGCTCTACTACACCTGCGACAGGAAACGATTTATCTTTGGCTCTGAACTCAAATCGGTAATGATGCTTGCAGGAGAACGAGGCGAAATCGACCTTGCAGCTCTCGTCGACTACTTAAGCTACGGCTATGTGCCCGCACCAAAGAGCATCTACCGAAATGTGTTTAAACTCGAAACCGGCCACTTTCTCGTCGTGAACGCTGACGGCACAGTGGAGGGACCTCGGAGGTACTGGGATGTCGTGCCGCAGCCGGACGAAAGCATGAAAGAAGAGGACGCATTAGAGGAGCTTGACGCATTGGTCAAAGATTGCGTGCGACAGCATATGATCAGCGATGTGCCCCTGGGGGTGTTCCTCAGCGGGGGGGTTGATTCGAGCGGGGTCGCCGCTTATGCCGCAGAGGTCGCGGATTCGCCGATCAACACCTTTTCCATTGGTTTTCGTGAAGAACCTTATAATGAGCTTCCCTTTGCTCGAATCGTGGCCGAGCATATTGGATCCCATCATCAAGAAAAAATTGTGGAGCTCGACTCGCTTTCGATCTTTGAATATCTCGTGCACCAGTATGACGAGCCATTTGCGGATTCCTCTGCCCTGCCGACCTACTGCGTCTGTAGAGAGGCCAGCAGACACGTCAAAGTATGCCTCTCCGGCGACGGAGGCGACGAAGTCTTCGGCGGGTACGACCGTTATCGCTGGATTGTCAATGGTGACTGGATTGAAAGGATACCCCGGCCATTGCGGCGTCTCGGGCTTTCGACTTTGCATTGCTTTCCGGTTACGGGGCAGGTGCGCATCAACGGCGCACGCTATCTTGGAGAGAGCTTTGAACGCTACGCGTCTCGAATGATGTGCTTTCATCCCTGGATGCTTTCAGAAGTATTGAGTAAACAGGCAAGGCGGGAACTCAGAGACTACGATCCCTCCTGCTATCTCCGCCGATTCTACGAAGCTTATGAGGTGGATCGGCTCACTACTTTGCAATACGTTGACCTGAACACTTACCTTACAGATGATATTCTTACAAAGGTTGACCGTGCGAGCATGCTAAACTCTCTCGAGGTAAGGGTACCCTTGTTGGATCATCGAGTGGTTGAGTTTGGAATGAAACTTCCCACTCGCCTCAAGCTCGGAAAGGCCGGGCTGAAGCACTTGTGGCGCAAGTTGGTCGCGCGCCGTGTACCCCGCGCCGTCCTCGAGCGCGAGAAGTCGGGATTTGCGATTCCCTTATCGGATTGGGTGCGCGGCAGTCTTCATCAAGTGATTAGGGAGAAGCTTTTGGAGAGTTCAAGCGTTGAGAACCTGCTAAACCGGAAATTCGTTGAACGTCTGCTCGATGAGCACAAACGAGGCACAGGCAATCACGGTTGGCGTATTTGGACGCTCTTCGTTTTGGTGCAATGGAGTCAAACGTGTCAATAACAGAGGCCGGCGGTAAAATAACTGAGAGCCTATCGCAGAGCAGGTTTCCGTGGACGGTCCGCTGCTTTGACGCTTTTTGGGTTGCCGGCTTCAACCTTGTGGTGGGGCCGGCTCCACCGGGGCTCCAATCTTATTGGTGATAAACAGTGAAGCGGATAAAAGTACTTATCATCCTCAAGAATCTAAAAGCCGGGGGCACGGAGAACAGAATGTGTCTTCTTGCCGCCAATATGGATCGGAGCAGGTTCGATGTCCGGGTGGCGGCGCTTATGGCCGGCGGAGAATTAGAGAAGCGGCTGGAAAGAGAAGGCATCCCATCTTACGTATTCTCATTTCCTGAGTCGCCCAGGTCAGTGGGACTGCCGGTTGAATTCTTCCGCCTGGTGTTCTGGATGATGAAGTTGAAGCCGCTGGTTGTGCTGGGCTCGATTTTCTGGGCGGATATCTACGGAACTCTCTCGGCGGCGCTCAATAGAGTTCCTGTTATACTTTC
>JALGTY010000014.1 GCA_029821145.1 Candidatus Zipacnadia bacterium | reverse complement strand
CGCGGCCAGAGAGGGGGCGGTGGGCAGATGAGCGAAGAGGAGCGCGCCCAGATGCGCGAGCAGATGATAGAGGGCATGCTCGAGCAGGCCGGCCTCACCGACGAGGAGAAGGCCGCCGCGAAGGCGGCACTCACTGCCAAGCAGGAGGCGCGTCGGGCCCTGGCGGAAGAGCTGGCCAAGCTGCGGGCCGTAGCAGCGGATGACGCGGACGCGACGGACGAGGAATTGCAGGACGCGCTGACGGCGTATCGCGCCGCCATGACGCGATATCACGACACGGTTGAAGCGCAGGACGCGGCTCTGGTTAAGCAGTTGTCGCTCCGGAGTGAAGTGCGATGCATGTTGCTGGGGATTCTGCAGAACGGCGTGGGCATGAGAGGCGGCATGCGTGGCCCTGATGGTGGCGGACGCGGAGGCGGGCCGCGCGGAGGTCAATGAGTTCAGAACGAAACGCGCAGTAAAGCCACCGGAGGCCGGTTCGGGCCTCTTCGAACGGAATGCATCAGCGCCTCCCTCAATAAGGGAGGCGCTTACGCTTTTCGGGATTGTGGTCTGCGTCTCGGTATGCCTACCCGGTCTTCCACAGGGGAATGATCCCCAGAACTCCGAACAATACATTCTGGAACCAGCCCGCCACCACAGCGCACAGCATGTCGCGTCGCAATAGCAGATTGTTCACCTAACGTACCCCAGTCGGCAGCCGCACGAGGTGTCGCCTCTTCTCGTGACCGGACCTGGCGAACGGGTACGGCGATATCTCAGAAAACGTTTCGAATTGGTGGGAATATCTTTGCCGCCCCGCCGTCTTTACACTTGTAAGCACAACAACCAGGAGGTGTGATTCGATGAGAAAAATGTTAATGATTACAGCCGTAGTGGCGATGGTAGCCGTTGTGCTGATGCCGGCGTGTGCCCAGCAGGGACAGGCTGATGACAATGCTGCGGGGGACGACGGGGGCTTCGGTCGAGGCGGCCAGCATGGCAAGATGGGCCCGCGCGGACAGGGCCAGAGAGGCCAGCATGGCCAGCAAGGCCGGCAAGGCCGGCAAGGCAGAATGGGTCAAGGCGGCAGAGGCATGATGGTGGGCCGCGGCTACATCGAAACCAACCCAGAGACCAAGGCACTGTGGAACCAGCTTGGCGAGTTGAAGGTCCAGATACACGAGGCACAGTGGGAGCTGTACGAAGCTCTTAACCAGGAAGGCGCGACCAGGGAAACCGTGAAGCCGCAGATGGAGAAACTGAAAGGAATCGGCGAGCAGATACGCGGCATCATGGAGCAGCTTGCGCCCTACCGCAAGCAACTGGAGCGACCTGAAGGGCACGGAGATGGGCATCAAGGGCAGAAGGACCGGCCGCGACGGCAAAAGCCTGCCGCCCATGGAGATGACGCTGTATAGACAGAGCTGAGCTAAGCGGTTGCCGCATCCCTCCCTCAATCAAGCATCGGCGCCTCCCTCAATAAGGGAGGCGCTGACGCTTCTTGGGATCGTGATTTGCCTTTCGGTGTGCCTACCTGGTCCGCCACAGGAAAATGATCCCCAGAACTCCGAACAATACATTCTGCAGCCAGCCTGCCACTATAGGATGCAGCGCACCGGCCAGGCCGAAAGCCAGCGTCCACGAGCGCACACCGTTGTAGAGAAACACGATGAGAATGGCTATCACCACACCCACGAAGGTGCCGTAGTGGGCAAACCGCATGGCAATGGGGGCGGCGATAAGAGCGAACACAAAACAGGCCAGCGGAA
Organism: Candidatus Zipacnadia bacterium; assembly: GCA_029821145.1. Taxonomy (GTDB): domain Bacteria; phylum Armatimonadota; class Zipacnadia; order Zipacnadales; family UBA11051; genus UBA11051. The sequence goes on along the minus strand of JALGTY010000014.1, from coordinate 26,290 downwards.
TTGAGTACTTGAAGTGCAGTTTGACCTGCAGCTTCTGGGTATTCTGGCCGCCGGGGCTGACGGTCCTTATCAGGTCCTTGAGCTGCGTAGCGCTCATCTCCAGCTCCCGTCGGCGACCGGCATAGTAATCCTGCAGCGCCTTTCGCAGCTTGACGGCCTTTGTGCCGAACTTCTCGACCGAATGTATGCCCCGGCCGCCCTCGTTCATCTTCACCGTGTTGCCTTCGCGCAAGACCCACACATTGGCATCGAGTTCCGCCCAGTTAGCGGTTGTGATGCTGACAATATCGTGGTCTTCATCCTCGGTCCAGATTGCCACGCGTTCAAGCTGGTTGTGCTCCGCATCCATGTGGCCGACGTAGAAGATGCGCCCCTGTTCGTCCCTGAAATAGACATTGTACTGCTCCTTGACGATCGGCTGGCTGCGCGTCATCTGCCTGAACGCCTCGCTCGCACGCCTGCTGGCTGCCGGCACCACGTATTCGTTGGTGGCCAGCGCCAGTACGCTGACCACCAACCCCACCAGCAGCATCGGGAGGCAGATGCGCACCACACTGGCTCCTCCGGCGCGCATGGCTTGTGTTTCACCGTGGGTCTTCAGGCTGGTCATCGTCATGGCCACGGCAACTACGGTGCCCACCGGCATGGACCAGACGATGGCGTGCGGCGAATGGTAGAAGAGGAACTTGGCAATAAGGGGTAGCGGTGCTCGCAGGCCGAAGAGTATGGAGCCAAGCTGGCGCGCCGCGTCACCGAGCATGATCACCGCAAAGGTGAGCACTCCGACGAGGAATGGCAGGACAAGCTGGCGGCAAATGTAGCGGTCAAGTATTTTCATGGCCCGCAATAAGATGTTGCAGTGATCGCGACGAATTATTCACCCTTAGGAGGCGGAGCGTCCTCCAGTATGACAACAGCCACTGCCATGTCGCGTTCGTGCGAGAGCGACACGTGGATGCCGGTGACGCCGAGCTTCTCCGCGTACTCGGCGGCAAATCCGGCAAGATGCAGCGACGGTGCGCCGCGCTCGTCGTGTGACACCCAGATGTCAATGAAACGCATCCCGCCCGCCCAGCCGAGACCGAAGGCCTTCATGCACGCCTCTTTTGCGGCAAAACGAGTGGCGTAGCACTTGGACATCGTCGGGCCGGTCCCACATTCCGCCTGCTCCTGGGGTGTAAAGCAGCGGTCCAGGAAGCGAGCGCCGTTGCGTTCTATCACGCCCTCGATATGACTGATCGAGCACAGGTCTATGCCAATAGCTATTATGCTCACGTTGCCTAACCCGCATCATTCTTTGGTGGCTGTGATCTTGGAAAAACGTGACAGGCTCAGAAACCTGACCCACGCGATTGGCTCTTTTCTATTTTGCCTCGTAGGGGCGCAATTCATTGCGCCCACTCACTAGCGCGCTGGAGGGCGTGATAAATCACGCCCCTACAAACAGCTTGCTTCTTGTGACCTACTGACGATCTTCACACACCCCCGTGCAGCGCAATCGGCTCTTCGTGTATCCATACCGGGGTACCGATGGGGATATTGTTGAAAAGCTCGATGGCGTTCTTGTTGTACATGCGCATGCAGCCGCCGGAGATGCGTTTGCCGATTGATGAAGGCTGATTTGTGCCGTGCATGCCGATAGCCCAGCCGCGTTCGCGGCCCCGGGCGCTGGTGCCCAGCCAGCGGGCCCCCAGTGGGTTACGGCCACTGCCCCCCGGTATGTATCTGCCCTCATAAGTCGTCCACGGGGGCCATACAGCGCGACACTGGATATGGAAGTGGCCGACGGGGGTATTATTGCCCCGGCCCACACACATGCCGTACGACTTCACCGGCTCGCCCAGCACGTGAACCTGCAACCTGCGCTGTGAGCGGCTCACCTCGAGCTGGAAGATGTCCTGCCTTGCCACGATGTTCAGGACCTTGTCGTCTTTTTCGATGCTGAGGATCCGGCGCCTTTCGGACCATTTCGGCTCAGCGCCAAGCACCTGGCCCAGCGCCCGCACCGGCATCATCAGCTTGCCATTGATCTCCGCGGGCACTGCCGAAAGCTGCAGCGGCGTCAGGTTGACCTCGGCCTGCTTCGAACCGGGTATCAGGCGGATGACGCTGTCCTCAGTAACAAGAAGCGCCTGCGCGGTCCCGGCTTGCCAGCGCAGCTCTGCGCCGAAGCGGCTCGCCATCTCCGCGAGATTCACATAGACTACGTCGCCGGTTCGAGTGCCGAACACCACCGGCATAAACTTGGCCACTACGGCGCGGGCCTTTTGGCCGAGATCACCGCCATCGCCGACCAGGGCGAAATTCGGCACGCCGGATACGTCAGCAGATGCGGACGGCTTGCCGGCAGCTTCTTCGACCACCGGTAGATAGGTGCTTGAACCTGAGCCGTCAGTTGATAAGAACGCGCCGATCTCAGAAGGCGAGGAATCTATGGCCTGCTCGGCAGGAGGCTTGCCATTCAAGGACAGGGCCTGCAGGGCCCACAGGTCCGCTGCCTGCACCACGAAAACCAGAGCCACGGCGGCCACAATCAGCCACAAGACCTTACGGAAGGTGGCGAAACTGTCGTTTCTCATGCTGAGTCGGAGCCACTCCTTGGCGACGCTATTGCGGCAATTGCTAGATGCACTGGTTTGTATTATACATATTTATAGCGGACTTGCACCCCGCTGTCCAGTTCGGCGGGGAGAAATTCTGCCGGCAAAGAAGGTATGCAAGGGCTGCAGGCGAAAATAATCATTTCCCGCAAGCTCTCTTGTCGGCAAGATGAGAACGGCGAATGTCGGGACAGAATCGTGTCGGGCTGCGGTTCGACAAGCTCACCGCCCTGAGCAACGTCGAAGGGGAAGCCCGACCTACGGGATAATAATTGTCGGGAGCGATCGAATGTCCGAAAAGCTGAGTCTGCCGGTAGTGAAGATCGAGGCCGACAACCTGGCCGAGGGCTGGGAAAAGGCGGTAGTGGCCTGCTGGGAGCAGGGCGTCCGGATCGCAACGCAGTATGACAAAGAAGACGACCCGCAGAGCCGCGATGTGTCGTTGTTTCTGGCGGTGAGCGACGCCTTCGCCGAGCCGCGCATCCACCGCGCCATGCCGGGGGGCATCTATGACCTGGAGGTATATCGCCAGGAGGTGGTTGACGGTATTCACGACCACTGGATTGACCCGGCGGCCGGGAAATGGCAATATACCTACCATGAGCGCATGCGCTCCTACGGCGTGCCGGGGCTTGATGAACCTATTGACCAGATTGAATACGTGGTGAGAGCTCTGGCCGAGGCGCCCCACACCCGTCGCGCCCAGGTATCCATATGGAAGGCGTGGGAGGATGCAGGCATTGATGATCCGGCATGTCTGCAGCGGCTGTGGTTCCGGATATTTGACGACCGTCTGATACTGGCGGCGCACATACGCAGCAATGATGCCTTCAAGGCCGCCTTCATGAACATGTATGCGTTCACCGACCTGCAGAGAGTGGTGGCTGAGGAGCTTTCCGAGAGGCTGGGCCGGACCATCACACCGGGGCAGTACAATCACATCGTGGACAGCTTCCACATCTACGGCTCATATTTCGAGGACTTCGAGGGGTTCCTTAAGAGCCTGGAGGCGCGCACTTTCGAACAGCGCGTATATACCACCGAAATGATTCAGCCATTGATTGATGAGGCCAGGGAAAAGATAGCCGCGTTACTGGCCAGAGATGAAGCCATCGAAGCCGAGAGCCGAGGCGATTGACGGACCTATTGCCACGCCAGTGGCCGCTGCAACCTTTACCGGATGAGTTGTGGCATACATATTGCAATAGCGAAAGGAAAGAGGGAATTCCATGCACAGACGGCTCGTCATCGCGATGACCTGTGTCGTGTTGTGTAGCATCTGTTTCGTCATCCCCGGTACCTGCCAGGCAGACGAGAGGAATCTTGACGTCGGTGGCGATTTCGCACAGGCAGTCAGCGATTCAATGTACCCGTTGCTGGGTCTGAGCGTGGGCTACCACCTGCTCAGTAGCGATGATTATAAAGTCGAGACGGGCCGCCGTGTCGTGGATGGCATCTTGTTTGCGGGCAGTGCGACACAAGTGCTCAAGGGCTGCATTGATTCGCGCCGGCCATACCCGCATGAGCCGAATCTCAACGGGATGCCCAGTGGGCACGTTGCCCTATCGTTCGCCATGGCCGCGTCCCTCGGCGAAAGAGAGCCAGAGCTCAAAGTACCCGCGTACGCCGCCGCCGCGATGATTGGCTGGTCACGGAACCAGCTCAAACAGCACCGCTGGGATCAGATACTGGTCGGTGCTGCGCTGGGTACTTATGTGGGGCGCAAGGCTGGCCGCGGCGAATGGACTCTCTGGGGCCACAAGGACGGCAGCTCACTGAGCTTTTCACCAGTCGCCGGCCCTATCAGCAGCACCTCGGCGCCCGGAGCCTTCTCCCTGGTCTATCAGACCAGCTTCTGAACCTGGAGCTGCACGCTGGCGGGATGAGCACGACGGCGATGGCGGGAATTGGCCGGATTTGTCGGATTTTCCGTTGACAAACCCGGAGGCTGTTGCTATACTGCGAACGTACTGTTGTACATCCCCTGGATTTGACAGAAGCCGGCCTTTGCGTATAGCACAGTAGGCTTCCATCAAAACTTCCCATAGGCGCAGTGTTGATTTCTGCCATTGGAGCATACGGCTTTGCTGAGGCTACATCTGACACAGGTATGACCAGCAACCCGATGCAGTGCTTGCCGGTCAACCTCGCTTTGCTGCTTGATTGATGTAGTCTGGCGGTTCCTCACTGCATATGTGCCGCGCTCAACCGTATCATTGAGGTTTTCGCTGCCGGCATCTTGTGCCACCTGCAGTGGCTGGCGACAACGAGTCCGCCCCGGAAGGTACGCTTCGATGGCATGGCCTGAAGCACTGGACCGCGTACTGCTTACCCAGGCGCAATTGGCTGCCAAGGTTGCGGAACTGGCGGAGCAATTGCGTCAAGACTACGCCGGTAAGACCCCAGTGTTGATCGGCATCCTGACGGGTTCATTTGTGTTCATGACCGACCTTATCAGAGCGCTGGCGATGGACCTCACGGTGGATTTCATGGCAGTGTCCAGCTACGAAGACGCCACCGTGAGCAGTGGGAAGGTGCGGCTCCTGAAAGATTGCAGCCATGATATCAGCGGCCGGCACGTGTTGATCGTCGAAGACATCATTGACACAGGGCACACTCTCGAACACATCGTGCAGATACTGCGTAATCGCAAACCGGCCTCTCTGCGTATCTGCTGTCTGTTGGACAAACCCTCCCGGCGACGCACCGAGGTGGCGATTGATTACGTGGGCTTCGAAATACCCGACGAGTTCGTAGTCGGCTATGGGCTCGATTTTGCCGAGAAATACCGGAACTTGCCATACGTAGGGATATTGAAAGAAGATGCCTACAAGAAATAGTGAGGCTTAACAGTAGAGGTGTATGATGCTGGAACTAGTTGATCTGCAAGAAATGACAGTAGAGGAGCTGCGCAAGATCGCTGCGGAGGTGGAGTTGACGGGCGCAAGCACGATGAACAAGCGCGACCTGTGCAGACAGATTCTGGTCAAACAGAGCGAGGAGGATGGCCATGAACACCGTTGGGGAATACTTGAGGTCGTCAACGGTGATCGCGGATACTTGCGCGGCTTAGACTACGAACCGAACCCCAGCAGCGATGTCTATGTCGCCGAAACGCAAATCAAGCGCTTCAACCTGCGCACCGGCGATATGGTCAGTGGGCCCGTGCGGCCGCCGAAGAACTCCGAACGCTACTGGTCGCTGTTGCGGGTACAGACGATCAACGATATGCCTCCGGACGCCGCCCGCACCAGGCCGCAGTTTGAAGACCTGACCCCTGTGTATCCCGATCAGAGGCTGCATTTGGAGACCGATCAGCCGGACAACCTGACCGGCCGGTTCCTTGATATCGTCACCCCGCTCGGGCGCGGCCAGCGCGGCCTCGTCATCTCGGCACCAAAGGCGGGCAAGACCACGATGCTCAAGGAGATCGCCAATGCCCTGACGGCGAACTACGACGACCTGCAACTGATGGTGCTGCTGATTGACGAGCGGCCTGAAGAAGTCACCGACATCGCCCGGTCGGTTGAGGGCGAGGTAATCGCCTCCACGTTCGACGAAGAGCCGCGAAACCATCTGCGGGTCGCCGACCTGGTTCTGGAGCGCAGCAAGCGCCTGGTAGAGCATGGCGAAGATGTGGTGATCCTGCTGGACAGTATCACGCGTCTGGCGCGGGCCTCGAACCTGACAGTTGATCCGTCCGGGCGGACGCTGTCGGGCGGCCTTGACCCCACTGCATTGTACCGTCCCAAGCGGCTATTCGGGGCCGCCCGTAACATCGAAAACGGCGGCAGCCTCACCATCCTCGCGACGATCCTGGTCGAAACCGGCAGTCGCATGGATGACATGATTTATGAGGAGTTCAAAGCCACCGGCAATATGGACCTGGTGCTTTCCCGCGACCTGGCCGACAAGGGCATATTCCCCGCCATTGATATCAGCCGCTCCAATACGCGGCACCAGGAGTTGCTGTTCAACGACGAGGAGATGCAGAGCATCTGGCAACTGCGCCGGGCACTGCACGCGCTTGAGCCCGAAGCTGCCGCAGAATTACTCATCTCAGGAATTCGCAGGACCAAGGAGAACCAGGAATTCCTGGCCAAAGCCGTTGATACTTTCAACAAGTAGCTACGAAATCCAGCACGTGCCTGGTCCCGGGAGAGGCGCAATCTCATGAGCGGCAATAACCAGTCGCGTTCCCAGGCTCTCAGTTCTGTGGTCATTGCGATGTTGCTGATGCCATTGGCGTTGGTCGGCTCGTGCCAGGCGCAAACCCCCAACAACCAGCAGGATGCGGCTGCATCAGTTGCTCAGATGCGGCAAGACCTCAACCTGCTCGAGACACTCAATCGTCTGTCGCTATCGCCGCAGCAGGCGGAAAAGCTACTCTCGATTGCCACCAAGGCCCAGGAAGCGACCGCTGCATTTGATGCTCTGCGCCAGAAAACCGCCGCCAGACTGCTGCCGCTGTTGGACAAACAGTTCAACTTCATGCTTCAGGACCAACAAGTGCCGGCGGAATTGCTGGAGCAGATTGGGCAGGTCGAACTGGCGTTGCAGCAGATTGCTGAGCAGACTGCCGGAGCACCGCTGGCCTTCGCTGCTGAGGCGCGCAAGATACTCACACAGCCCCAGGTACTTATCATTACCGGTGGCGATGAAGCGCGTCAGGCCGCCGAAGAGATGCTGATCTGGATCAGGGAACTTGCGGCCGAGGATTTCAACAGCGAAGCACGGTCCAATGCCGAGGCACTGGCCGACCCCGATATCGGCCTCGATGCCAACACAGTGTACGCGATCTTTGTGAAAACGCGGGCAATTTCGGCTGAGGACTACGCCCGGCAGGTGCAGCAGCTTGCCGAGAAGCTTGCCCCACTCTATCGCTCTGACGCCACCAGCGAGGATGTACTGATCGCCAAACTGCTGCTCAATGAGCGTTTCATCCCGGTGCTGCGCCGGCGCATGCAGTATCTATCTGCCGGCGGCGGGCAAGGCTAGCTGCCAAGTCCTGAGCGAGGACGCGGAGCGTTTCGTTGTCGAAGGGGGGAGGTCACGCTGCGCATAGCTGTTTTCACCAATACCTATTTGCCGATGCTCAACGGTGTGGCCAATGTGGTGGCGGCATATCGCGATAGCCTCTGCCAGCGCGGCCATGAAGTGTATGTCTTTGCGCCCGGCCCCGCCGACCGCCAGCGGGACGCGGCCAACAACATACTTCGCTTCCCCTCGGTTGAAGTTCCCACCCAGATTGACTATCACCTGGCCATGCCCTTCTCAATGCCCATAATGCGCGCCCTGCACCGAATTAACTTCGACATCGTGCACACGCACCACCCGCTCTGGGTCGGCGTATGGGGGCAGTGGTACGCACAGTGGGCGGACCTGCCGCTGATTACCACAGTTCACACGGAATACCAGATCTACTCTGACCTGGTACCACTGCCCGGAACGGTGGTTGAGGACTTCTTGAGCAGGCGCGTGGGCAAGTACTGCAACAAGTGCGACATGGTCACCACACCTGTAGAGAGCATGCGGGATAAGCTGCACTCAGCAGGTGTGAAGACCTCGGTCGAACTGCTGCCTAACCCCACTGACCTGTCGGCGTTCAGCGACCCGGATGGCACTGCGATACGGAAGCGCATTGGTGCGGACGAGCACGATACAGTATTGGGCTTCATCGGGCGGCTGTCGGCTGAAAAGAATCTCGCCTTCGTCATACATGCGGCAAAGCTGGTCATGGAGCGTCACCCGGGCTGTCGGCTGCTGATGGTCGGCGACGGGTTCGCGCGCCCCGGGCTGGAAGAGCTGGTCGCAGACCTGGGCATCAGTGACAGGACTTGCTTCACCGGAGAAACGCCTTATGAGCAAGTTCCAGACTACCAGGCTGCCGTTGACATATTCATGACCGCTTCGGTAAGCGAGACACAGCCGCTAGCATACACCGAGGCGATGGCGGTCGGGACACCAGTAATCGCCGTCAATGCTCCAGGCTCGGAGGATATGATAGAGCACCTGCACAATGGCGTATTGACCGACCTTGGCGAGGGGCCTCAGGGCCTTGCTGAGGCGGCGTGTATGCTGATTGAGGACAAGCAGTTGTGCGCCGACATCGGTCAACGAGCGAAAGTGTGGGCACAACGTTACGACATCTCCAGCTCCACTGACAAGCTGCTGGCCTTGTACGAAAAGGTACTCGCCCACAACGCTGCAGCGGGCGAAGATGCCTGAGCGCTCCCCGCAAGTAGCAATCATCCGCGTCCCGCTGCCAAGATAAGCCGGCCTATCCACGGGAAGCCACCCAGTCGGCGAACCAGTTCAGTAGGGCTGCTACTCAAGCGCCTGCAGGCGCAGTCCTGTGTGACTGTTTCATCTCGGTGTCAGGCTGGATAGGGGCTTGCGGGCCCGTGCCATTTCGGCCATCACGTCCCAGAGCACGCTGACCAGCACAATTGCCACGGCGAGCAGAGCGAGATAAATCATCTGGCTGCCCAGTTCCTTCAACTCGTTGGAATTAGTCAGCTTGAAGATTATACCCACGATTATGCCCAGCGGGGGAAACAGGACAGCAGCGATAAGCAAGCCCACGCGGGTAAGGATGGTTACCCCAACGATAGTGGGCGGCTGGCCCGCCTTCACCGCCGCGATTCCACGACAGGCCGCGACGAAGCGGAACGCTTCACCGACGCCGCAAAGATAGCCGGCCAGAGCCAGTCCGCCGGTTATTATGAACAGCAGTTGCGGGTCGCTGAACATATCGAAGCGCTTGGCCCGCAAAACTGCGAGGTCCATGTCTGTGATGGCAGAAAAACCGTCGATGCGTTGCAGGAAGTCGTTGGCGGCCGAGGTAAGAACGACGGCCACGACCAGACTGATAGCGGCCAACACCAGTATAGCGGGTCGTTCCTTCTGCAGTTTCTCAGCCAGTTGCTCGTCGAACACACGCAGACGGGTTTTCTCGGAGGTCTCGCCGGCCTCCGCCATGCCTGCACCCGCGCCGCCGACCGACGGAGGTGCCACTATGCCGGTGGTCAGCCGGGTGGAGTCCTCTTCGGTATCTGGTGTCAGTGGAGCGCCGCACTCTATGCAGACTGTGTCGGATGGGGCTACTTTGGCTGCGCACTTGGAGCAAGTCTTGTCGCTGCTTGTCATCTAGGGGAACACCTCCAGCGCCGACGTAGGACAAAGTCGCTCACGTATGCAATAACTATTCGCCATATCATGATGCTTACCTCTCCGCTCGCCCCTTGCTCAATGTGTGGATCGCGGTGTATATTAGCAGATGAAAAAGGTACGAAGCAAGGGCGAAGGGGATACTGCTGGCCGATTGGGTGCTTAGCGGAGGTCGCGAATAGATGGAAGAATTGCCTGCCGCACACGATGTTGACATCAGCGCGCCGGACAGCGCTCGGCCTCTGCGCGGGGTTAGCGTCCCGGTGTTTGTCCTATCGCTGGTATTTCTGGTCATCAGCCTGTTCTGGATCCTGAGCGCCGGCATGGTCGGACGCGGTGCCCAGATAGGAGAGAGTGTTCCCGTCATTCCGGCGATGGCCGTGCTGTTCGTGCTGACGCTGGTAGCACCGTTGGCGGGCAGAGTGTGGAGGCGCCTCAAGATGACACAGGGCGACGTGCTGCTGGTGTACGTCTTCCTGTGCATTGCCGTGACCTGCTCCTCCGTCGGCGTTGTACGGCTGTTGTTACCTTCTCTGACGGCCGCCCAGTACTTTGCCACACCGGATAACGACTTACAGTTATTGAGCACATATTTTCCGCGCTGGCTTGTTCCGCAGGACCCGGCTGCAATCAGGGATATGTATGAGGGGTCCGATGGTGCGATAGTTCCGTGGGGCACTTGGGCAGTGCCGCTCATCTCATGGACGTTTTTTCTGGTTGCCACCTTTGTCTCGATGCTTGGGATAATGACGTTGTTCAGGCGGCGGTGGGCGGAAAAGGAACATCTGACCTTCCCGATCGTACACCTGGTGATGGACATATCCGAGCAGACGCCGGGTCGCCTGGTTAGTGGTTTTTTCAGGAATCCGGTGATGTGGCTCGGCTTCGGGCTAGCGTTGCTGTTCAACGTGCTCAATATTCTGCACTCATGGAATCCATCCGTGCCGGCCCTCGGCAGGGGCTATAGCCTCGCCGCCTTATTCACCGAGCGTCCCTGGTCGGCCATCTCGCCGCTGGGAATAGCCTGGCGCCCTGAAAACTTCGCCCTCGGGTATCTGGTCTCCACTGAGATAACATTGTCGGTCTGGGTGTTTTACCTGCTCTTGCGGTTCAGCAATGTGGCCGCCACAGCAGCGGGTTATGACATCTCTGGCTTCCCGTTTGACCAGGAACAGTCGACCGGCGCCTATCTAGCTTTGGGAATTTTCTTGGTCTGGGTTGCGCGCGAGGAGTTGGCGCAGATTCTTCGCAAAGCATTCGCGGCCGCCTCCACGGAGCTGAATGACGAAAACGAGCCAATGTCGTACCGCGGGGCCATTATTGCGGCCGTCGGCGGGTTCGTTGTGATGGTGGTATTCGCCGCGAAAGCCGGAATGTTGCTATGGACTGCCAGCATATACTTCGGCCTGATACTGCTGTTTGCCATGGTATATGCGCGGGCACGCGCAGAAGCCGGCGCGGCGATGGTATGGCTATTCCCGTTCTATCAGCACAAGCGAATGATGATGTACGCCCTGGGGTCAGCACCCTTTGCACCACAGGGCAACATCACGAATCTCACGATCTTTTCAATGTTCATGTTCCTCAGTCGAGGCTATTACCAGTCCATGATGGCCTACCAGATCGAGGCATCGAAGATTGCGAGCAGAGCCAATATCCATCAGCGGGCAATGACTGTGTGGCTGATTGTCGCGCTGGTACTGGGACTGTTTGGCGCATACTACATACACATGCAGGCCTATTACACCCATGGCGCGAATATTCTCGAGGGCGGTACGACCGAGGGCGGCTATCGAACCAGACTGGCCCGGATGGAATTCGAAGCCACCGCCGGCTACCTGAAATCTCATATCAAACCGGATGCCAAGAGAGCGACGGCAGGGCTTGTGGGCTTCATCGTCGCTGCGGTGCTGATACTACTCCGGTTGGTGTTTCTGCGCTTCCCGCTCCACCCGCTTGGTTACGCAATGGTGACATCCTATGGTGGGCCCATCTGGGGGCCGTTCTTCATGGTGTGGGTCATTAAGACCATAGTGATGCGCGTGGGAGGGATGCGCCTGTACCGCCAGTTGATTCCGTTTTTTGTTGGCCTTTTCCTGGGGCACTTCTTCACCATTGGCATGGTGTGGGGCTGGCTGAACCTGTACGTCGGTCCCGAACGCTCCTACGGTGTACACTTCGGCTGATCCGAATGCATGAATGTTGTCGTAGCCAGATTCTGCAGACAGAGGCAGAATATACTTCTCATCCACAGGAGAGGCCGTGCACGTGGAAGAAGTTCGTGTCGCATATCCTGCTGAGATAGGCGCACCAGATAGTACCACAGGCCTGCGCGGGCTTACAGTGTCGGCTTTCGTAATATCCGTCGTGTTTCTAGCCATCAGCATGGTCTGGGTGTACACGGCCGGGATGGTTTCTCACGGTTCGCAAGTGGGAGAAAGCGTGCCGGTGATACCGGCCATCGGCGCGGTGATGCTGCTCACCTTGATAGCACCACTGTTGCGGCGGCTGTGGTCCCGGCTCGACCTCGGCCAGGCCGATGTCTTGCTGATATATGTGTTTCTGTGCATCGGCGTCACCTGCACTTCGGTCGGCGTTGTACGCTTTTTGCTGCCTTCGCTTACTGCGGCCCAGTATTTCGCCGCACCTGACAATGACCTGGCGCTTCTGAGCAGCCATATTCCCTCGTGGATTGCACCTCACGATCCTGCGGCTGTGCGGGGCATGTACGAGGGCGCTGATGGAGAGATGATTCCGTGGCGGGCGTGGGCTGTGCCGCTGATTTCCTGGGCGGTGTTCCTGCTGGCGGTATTCGTCTCCATGCTGGGCATAATGACGCTCTTCCGCCGCCGCTGGGCCGAAAAGGAACATCTGACCTTCCCGATCGTGCACCTGGTGATGGACATATCGGACCAGAGCAGAGCGCATATAGTCACCGGCTTCTTTAGAAATCCGGTGATGTGGTCCGGCTTCGCACTGGCAGCGATCTATAACATTCTCAACATTGTCCACGCCTGGAACCCGTCCGTACCGGCTCTGGGAAGATCGTACGACCTTGGTGCGCTTTTCACAGAACGACCGTGGTCGGCAATAGCGCCGCTATATATCGCGTGGCGTCCGGAGAACTTCGGTCTGGGCTACCTGGTATCCACAGAGATAACCCTATCGGTGTGGGTGTTCTACCTGCTGATGCGGGTGAGCAATGTAGCATCCGTGGCGACCGGTTACGACATCCCGGGCTTCCCTTACGATCAGCAACAGTCGGCCGGCGCATATCTGGCGCTGGGGATCTTCCTGGTGTGGGTCGCCCGGGAGGAACTGGCAAGTATCTTTCGCAAGGCGGCCTCTGCCTTGGCCAGTGGGCCGGATGACAGCAACGAGCCGATGTCCTATCGGTGGGCAGTAATCTCGGCAGTCGGCGGCTTCATAGCGATGGTGGTTTTTGCTGCCAAGGCCGGGATGCTGGTCTGGACCGCCAGCATATATTTCGGTTTGGTTCTGCTCTTCGCACTGGTCTATGCGCGGGCACGGGCTGAAGCCGGTGCGGCAATGGTGTGGCTGTTCCCGTGGTATCAGGCCAAACGGATGATGATCTACACGCTGGGGTCCGCAGCACTTGCCCCGTACGGAAAATTCACTAATCTGACGCTGCTTTCGGTCTTTATGTTTCTCACCCGCGGCTATTATCAGTCTATGATGGCCTATCAAGTTGAAGCCTCCAAAATCGCAAGCAATCTGCGAATCCGCCAGCGGGCCATGACCATGTGGCTGATCGTGGCACTATTATTCGGGATTTTTGGCGCTTATTTTACGCACATGAAGGCCTACTACACCCACGGGACGAATATACTTGAGGGAGGCACAACCGAGGGTGGCAGCCGCATCCGGGTGGTCAAGGCGGAATTCGAGGAGACCGCCGGGTATCTGCGCGCGCATGTCAAGCCCGATGCCAACAGGGCGGGTGCTGGGCTTGTGGGCTTTCTCATAGCCGCGGCGCTGATAGTGTTGCGTTCGCTGTTCTTGCGCTTCCCGCTGCACCCGCTCGGCTACGCGATGGTAGCATCTTATGGCGGACCAATCGCGGGACCGTTCTTCATCGTGTGGCTGATTAAGACAGCGGTGCTGCGCGTCGGCGGGATGCGCTTGTATCGCCAGCTTATTCCGTTCTTTGTCGGCTTTGTATTAGGGCACTTTTTCACCGCCGGCCTGGTCTGGGGCTGGCTGAGTCTGGTCAACGAGATGCACCGCCGCTACAGTGTGCACTTCGGCTAGTCTTGAAACACGAGGGCCAAGATAGTATGCTTAGTAGCTAGAGGAGAGATCTACATGTCAATTCGCGGGCGTAAGAACCATCGCAGCCATGCCGGGCGTCTGTTCATCATACTGGCGCTCGTCGCCATCGGTGGCCTGATCGGCTCAGCAGTGCTGGCAGCCAATAGCTATGAGGGATTGGCTGGCAGCATTGACATGCAAAGAGTCGTCAGCGACCTGCAAACGATGGAGCAAATGGGCAGCCGGGTTTCCGGCTACCCGGGCAACCAACAGACTGCTGACATGATCCTGGCGGAGTTCAAGCGCCTCGGCCTTGAAACTATGGTCCAGGAATATGAAGTGCCGGTGCCTGTTGACCCTGGCAGCTATCTCGAGATTGAGGGCAACCGCTACCATCTCGATGGTCTGTGGCCGAACCTGGCCCGTACCTCGCAGGTTGACCGAGATGGCCTCAGCGGCCCGGTAATCTATGTCGGTGAGGGCACGCTTTCGCATTTCAACGCCAAAGACGTGCAGGGCGCTCTCGTGTTGATGGACTTCAACACCCAGCAGAACTGGATAAACGCGCCGCTCTTGGGGGCAGCAGCCGTGCTGTTTGTCGAGCCGCTGGAAACTACCCGTGGCGAGGCCGAAATGAAGCTGCTGCGCGTGCCGGCGGACGTGCCCCGGTTTTATGTCGGCGGCGACGAAGCAGCCGAGATTCTTGCCAAGGTCACCGAAGGCGACGTGGAGGGCACGATCGGCTACGAGGAGCCGATGACTTGGGAGAACCGCGTCAATCGCAACATCATCGGCATACTGGCCGGCAAGGGGGAGCTTGGCCAGGAAGCGATAGTCCTCGAAGCCTACTACGATTCGATGTCTATCGTTCCGGCGCGGGCACCGGGTGCCTCCAATGCCTGCGGCATAGCCAGCCTGCTGGAGATCGCGCGGCTGTTAACGGAATACCCGCCCAGTCGCACGGTCATCTTCCTGGCCTGCAGCGGCCATTTCGAGGCCCTCGCAGGCAGCCGCGAGTTTGTCAACCTGTGGGGACAGGAGCCCCGCAAGGAGCGCTACCGCGATAAGCGACTCAAAGAGCTCAACCGCGAACTGGGACAGCTCGAGAAAGCTCTCGAGACCACTCAGACGAGACTTACAGAAGCCGAGGAGCGCCTAGCCACTGCCTCTGAGCGCGACCTGCAATTGAAACCGGCGATCGTCCTCGTGGGCCAGCTCGAACTCAGCCCTGTGGTCGCTCATGAACGTGTCGAGCGCCTGCAACGGGATATTGCCAATAAGAGAAACGACATCAGAATCTGGGAGCGACTCAACCAGTTTGACGAGCTGCTGATGTTCATCGGACTGGATTTGAGCACTCACAACGATACCCTGGGAGCCTTCCAGGTAGGATGGTTCTACCAGCAGGCGCACCTCCTGCGTTTCTACTCGCCAATCGGCAAACAGCTTACCAAGTACGCCGAAGCCGCCGCTGCCGCCCTCGGCTATCACGTCGCGGACGTATTCGTTGACGGAATCAACCCTGTCAAGGGCCGCGAGTGGCATACCTTCTTTCCCGGCAAGATCGCCTTTGACCACGAGATGGTCATCCGTGGCGGCCGGCCGGGCTTTGTGTTTACCACCGTCAATGATGCCCGCTCCCTGATTGATACACCGCTGGACACTGTTGACAATCTCAATATCACCAACCTGCAGACACAGTTGCGCATGTTGGCCTGTCTGCTCACCGATTTCCTCAATGAGCCGGAGTTGAAGGAAGTCGCCCTCAAGCGTGTTAAAGCGCTCAAAAAGATGGACGACCTCGACGATGTGAAGGGCGACGTGCTCGAATTCAGGCGACGCGAAAGCTTCGTGCCCAATACTCCCGTTCCTAACGCTTTAGTCATCGTACAGGGCACCTCGCGCATGATGATGGGTGTACACACCGAAGCGATGGCAATGGCCAACGAGACCAGTGAATTCATTCTGCGCGGGGAGATGGCAGGCCGGGCCGCAAAACTGGAGGCTTATGGGTTCTCGCCACGCAACGGTGACATCGTCTATGCCCCCGACCAGGGGCCTGACGGTGATACGAAATACCCGCGCGAGGTATATGGCCGCGCCGGCCTCAAACGCCCCGTCGTGGTTTTCAACTGTTCATCAACCGACATCTTCGATCTGGTTGACCAGCGGTATTTCCAGACGTTGCAGAAGATGTTCGTCTATGATGCCAGGAATAACAGCGCGCCCATTTCCTACGGCTTCTCCCTGCCCACAGTCGGTAGCGCCGGTGCGGAGTTCCCGTCCTACGTCGAACCGTGCGCCACGGTATATTCTTTGCCCGGCGTTGATCTGGAAGTCACGATGGGCATGGGGCTTCTGGGCGTGCGCATGATACTGATTAACTCCACCGAGGAGAACCCCGAGGGCGAGGGGTTCCGGGCCGCGAGCACACCCTCGATCCCGCTCACCCCGCTGCAGGGGGCGCGCGACATGTGGCGTGTTGACGAGTACCGCATGACGCGGCTGGCCGAGCGTGGTATCACAAATGCCCGCCTCGACGACCTGCACAAAATGGCCGCAGAGGCGCTGGAACTATCCGAAAAGTACATTAGAGAGCGGGAGTACGACAAAGGTCTGGCCGCAGCCCGCCATGCCTGGGGATACGAATCCAGGGCTTACCCGGACGTGCAGCGCACCTCGCTGGACGTTGTCAAAGGCGTGCTATTCTACCTGGCCCTGCTGCTGCCTTTTGCGTATTTCGGTGAGCGTCTGCTAATCAGTTCCAGAACCGTCATCGGCACGATCATGGGCACGGTAGGAGTGTTCATCGTCGTATTCATGGCACTGGCGCTGGTGCATCCTGCGTTCAAGCTGACAGCCAACCCGCCGATTATCCTGCTGGCGTTCATAATCATGGCCCTGGCGGTTATGGTCATCATGATTGTAACAATGAAGTTCAACGAGCAGCTCAAGGCCATGAAGCAATCGCGCGGTGGCGTGCACGAGGCTGATGTTGGACGCCTTTCGGCCACTACCGCCGCCTTCAATCTGGGTCTTGCCAACATGCGGCGCAGGAAGGTGCGTACTGCGCTGACGGCTATTACGCTGATTCTGCTGACTTTCACCGTCATCAGCTTCACTTCAGTTGTCGCAGGTCTGCGGGTGAACGAGATCAGACTGCCGTTTGCGCCCACTTACCAGGGCGTGATGCTGCGCGACCGCTCCTGGCTGTCATTGGAGTCGCCGACCGCCGAGATCATTCAGAATGAGTTTGAGCGAACAGCAACAGTGTCACCGCGAGCCTGGTACACCTCCCCGCAGATTGACAAAGAACTGATGATAGATGTTACCAACGCGGCGGACACAACGAAGACCTACACGATAAGCTGTATCCTGGGGCTCTCCCCACAGGAAAGGGGCGTGATGACGGTCGAGGACTTGATCGTCGCGGGGCGCTGGATCCGTCCCGAAGACAAGAACACCTGTCTGATACCAACCGGAGTTGCCGACGCGCTTCAGATCACGCAGGACGACATCGGCAGCGCCGAGGTGATCATGTTCGGAGGCCGCTACCGCGTTATCGGTCTCCTCAGCGAGGAGCAGATGCGCAAACTGCGCGATCTGGACGGCGAGCCGCTGATGCCTGTCAACTACGCACTGCTGCGGCCCGAAATACTCAAGGAACTCCAGCGCCAGGCGGAGCAGCGTTCCCAGCTTGGAGCCAGCAGTGCCGGCTCGCTGTTGCAGGAGTACAAGCACTTCGGCCCTGAGAAGCTGATCGTTTTGCCCTACAACCGTGTACTTGAGTTGGGCGGCACGCTGCGCTCCATCGCCATCAAGTTCAAAGACGCCAAAGAAGTGTTGAACAACGTGCAGACAATGATGAAGCGGTTTGCACTGTCGCTGTACACCGGTTCCGGCGACAACACGTACCTATTCAGCTCCGTAGGCGTCACCTCACTCAGCGGCATGGAAAGCATCATTATCCCGATCCTCATCGCTGCGCTGATTGTTCTTAACACCATGCTTGGCGCGGTTCACGAACGCACCGGTGAAATCCATATCTACAGTTCGCTGGGGTTGGCCCCGTCACACATCTCAATGCTGTTTCTGGCCGAAGCCGCTGTGTTCGCCGTTCTTGGTGCCATCGTCGGGTATCTGATGGGCCAGGTGCTGACCAAGATACTGCTTGAAACGGGTAGTATGCACGGGTTGGAGCTGAACTACTCCTCACTGGCTGCGATCGCCGTCACCATCGTATCAATGGCGGTAGTGGTGCTATCAACCATGTATCCGAGCAAGAAGGCATCCGAGATCGCCTCACCGGGCATTGAGCGACACTGGTCGCTGCCCGACCCTGACGGCGACATAATGACTATCGTGTTGCCGTTCACGGTTACGGGGCGTGATGCCCACGGTGTGTCGGCGTTCCTCAAGGAGTTCTTCGACGAATATGTGGGCTATGCAGGCGGTGACTTCCTCGCCGAAAATGTGCGGCTTGAACCCGATGAGATGGAACACGGTGAGGGTATGGCGGTCCGGATGCGCATGTGGCTGGCTCCCTACGACTTGGGTGTCAGCCAGGACTTTGCCCTGCTCTGCGAGCCGACTGGCGACAGCGACATTTTCGCCATAGTATTACGCCTGAACCGCCTGGCCGGTGACATCAACTCGTGGAAGAAGACCAATACACTGTTTCTAGGCCAGATCCGCAAGCAGTTCTTGATCTGGCGCACGGTCCCGCAGGGCGAGAAGATCGCGTACGCCGAGCGAACCGACCAAATCCTTGACGGCACGTACGTGGAAGAGACCGACTTGCTCTAAAGGGGCAGTCAATCGCAAACAGGACAAAGCCACCGGCCCTATTGCTGGTGGCTTTGTTTATTCGGCGCAAGATGTCGGCCGCAGGTCTTCACCGCTCGCCGCTGAGACTTGTTGCCAGGTTGATAAACTGTATGACTGACACCCCCGGTCCCTCGAACTTCACCCTCTGGGTGGTACTCAGGCTGAGGTTGTGGTGCTGCACGGTGTTGGCTTCCGCAAGGTCCAGCTTGCGCTCTCTGACTATCTCGGGCCGCGGCAGGCCGACGACCCGGAAGGTGACCGCAGTAGGCCACGGTGAGCGGTTCACCACAAACACGTTGCCGGCGTGCTCGGTGACCACCGCTGCTATCAGAATGCCGCCCGAGCATGGTATGTAGGCTCGGCAACTGGCTCCCCGTGGCGCGTAGGTCTTCACGAGCCACGCGGCCCAGTATGCCGGACGCGGGTGGCCCTCCGGGGTGAGCAGCCCGGAGGTGGCGTCAATAAGTTGCGTCCACAGCAGCTTGTCTGCATAGCGGGTCGCGGACAGGGCGGAGGTGACCAGGAATACGGCTTCGGCGGCTTCCTGGTCTGCGGCGGCTGTCGAATCAGGAGCCGGCGCGCGGTTGATACCCCAGTCGGTTATGAACAGTTCGGGCCGCTTCCCCGTCGCGCCAAGGTGTCTGGCGATCTGCTCGTAGCCCCAGGCGTCCTCGGCAGGCGGCACACCGTGCAGGGCAGCCGCTGCAAGCCGGGGATCGTCGGGCCACGTCGGCCCCTCGAGACGCAGGCAGTAGGAAAGAAAATGGAGGCTATCAGCGCCGCCGACAAACTCCTTGGTAAGCCACTGATCCGTACGAGCGAAGCCGGGCGCGCCGACCTGGGCCGTGGGGTCAGCGGCCTGCAGGTCCTCGGCCAATCTGTTGTACTCACTCACCAGCTCGTTGACATCGCGAAACCGCTCTCGCATCGGCGCCTCGAACAGCTCATAGTATGGGCTCCTTTGCGTGCCCCGGCCCAGTTCAGCCAACTTGATACACGTTGAGTCAAATAGAGACCGAAGATGCTCGGTGTTGGTGCTCTCCGGCACCTCAGCAGGCACGTCCAGACATATCAGCGGCCTTACTCCCACGCCCAACAGCCAATTGATGTTGTTGTTCAGGCGGGCGATGTCAAATTGGCCTTCGTCGGGGAGGTAGTAGTCGGCCAATCGCAGCCGGCCCACACACGGCGTCAGATCGGCGGTCAGTGTGCTGATCGCCTTGATTAGCCGCTCATCTGTGCCGATGACCGGAGCATCAGGAGCCAGGTTGAACCCGATCTGGGCCAGACCGCGGCCAATATTCTGCCGGAAATCCACCACCGTCTCGTCCGGCCTGTCGTGTGCCGGCGGCTGCCCCTGGCCATAGCCCAGAGGGCGCACCTCGATCTGATCCACGTAGAAGCGCACTCGGTTCCAGGTGCCGGTTTTCACAAACTGCAGCAGGTAGATGTCGCTGAGCGCCTCATCATCAAGCGGCGTACCATCATCGGTGCGAAAGCCAAAAAAGCGCAGAGCAATGTGGTGCCACTTATCGTCTGTGAGCTTCAGTTGCTGGGAGTAGCTGCGGTCCTCGACCTTTCCATCGGCAACTGGCACCTGCACCCGCAGCGTCACCCGCACCGGCACATCTGGAGTCGTGGCTTTAGCCCATAATGAAATCTGGCCGACCTGGCTTTCGCGCCACTGCCTGCCGTTGACGGGGAGACTAACGCTGGCCCAGGCGTCTGTGGCGGGCAGAAAGTCAAGCATCGCTCCCTGGACGCCGCCTCCGGGCGGAGCGAAGCCGGCTGCATAGATACCGCACAGTGTCGCAACTCGGCCACTGCCGGCGACGATGCTGTCATTGGTCTTCCAGTCCGCGACGCCGTCTTCGAAGTCATCGAGGAGAATAGCGGTCGGAGGAGTCGCCGAAACGATGGGGCACAAGAGTATCATTGGCAACAGCGTTGCAAGCAGGGCGCACAGGGCCGCCAGGCCGCTGGCCCATGGTCTTGAGCAACGAGTTCAAATCACGCACTGTCATTTCCCGTAGGCCAGGCTTTCTAGCCTGGCGCGAGGCCAACTGCAAAGGCGTCGGGCTAGAAAGCCCGACCTACGCGTTGATGAATAGTTGGGGCTAGGGTTCTCAGGACTTGCGGGACTGCTTGCAGATCATCGCTCCGATCAGACCGGCGCCGAAGCCGTTGTCTATGTTGACCACCGCTACTCCGCCCACGCAGCTATTGAGCATCGCCAGCAGTGCCGCAAGCCCGCCGAAGCTCGCCCCGTAGCCGACGCTGGTAGGCACGGCTATGACCGGGGCTGACACCAGCCCGCCGACCACACTGGGCAGTGCTCCTTCCATGCCGGCTACCACCACAATCGCCCCCGCTTCCCGAAGCGTGTCCTGGTAGTGCAGCAGCCGGTGCAACCCCGCGACGCCGACATCGAAGATCTCCTCCACCGGGCAGCCACTCGCCCTCGCTATCAGGGTGGCCTGACGGGCCACGGAGATGTCGGAGGTGCCCGCTGAGAGCACCACGAGAGGTGGGGTCGTGTCATCGGGCTCCGGCATCTGCCCGATACAGGCAATCTGGGCAGCCTCGTCATAGCTGACATCGTCGAACTCTTCGCACAGGGCGCGATAGACCTCCGCGTCCGCGAAAGTAGCCAGAGCCAGCGCGTCACTTGCCCGCAGGCGCTTTGCTATGGCGACGACCTGTTGCGGGGTCTTACCGGGTGAGTATATCACTTCCGGAAAGCCCCGGCGCAGGCGGCGGTGATGATCAACTTTGGCGAAGCCGAGGTTTTCAAACGGCAGATGCCTCAACTCGGCCAGCGCATCATCTACGCTCGCCTCACCGCTGGCCAGCTTCTCCAGCAGGGCCCGGATTTGTTCCTCATTCATAGCCGGCCCATCCTCCGGTGATGCTGTGCACGAACTGAGCCCGGATGCCTGGTGCGGCCTCAGGCCTCCTGCGACGGTGCAGTGCCCGCCTCTGGGGCTTGCTTCGGCCTGCGCATCATAACGACTACGTGCTCATCGCCGCTTAAACTGACCGGCTCCCAGCCTTCTTCCACCTCGATGTTCAGTTGCCGGGTAAGATGCTCTACACGAGAGGCAAGCTGGTGCAGAATCTGATACTCGTATTTGGCCATGTTATCCAACCTCCGTGAATTGGCTCGAACGCTGCTCTTATGTGCGGCCGCGCCGGCACTGTGCGGTTAGCGGCCCAGGATCGCATCCATTGACTTGCTGGTGGCTTCCAGCAAGCGCCAGGGGTGGTAATTGTACGGTGGCATCATCTCGGCGGTGACTGCGCCTTCGTAGCCGATGGCATTGAGTGCCGCGATGACCTCGTCCCACATCACGTCGCCCTCGAGCAAATCAACGAAGCCGTCCAAAGTCCCGACACCGGTGCGGAAATCCTTGAAATGCACCGCCTTGATCCGCCGGCCGAGTATTCTGATCCACTGCTGCGGGTATCCGAACAGCAGAACATTGCCGACATCAAAGTATGCCACCACGTTGGGATGATCCACTTCGTCCACGAAGCGAGCGAACTCCAGCGGGCTTACCAGAAACTTGTTCCACACATTCTCGACACCGACATTCACCCCGGCTTCTGCCCCCAGCGCCCCGAGCTTTCTATAGACCTGTAGCCCGGTGTTGTACGCGTCGTCGTAGTCCAGGTCCGGCGCGACAGTACACGGCACGGTCAGCACAGTCTCCGCCCCCAGGATACTGGCGCAGCGCAGCTCGTGCTTGACGATCTCGATGCCCGCGGCACCCTCTGCTCCGCCGGGCAGGATCAAGGGGTCGCCCCAGTGCAGGCCGGTGGCGAAGGTGGGCAGTTGCAGGCCCAGATCGTCGGCCATCTGTTTGATCTCGGCCAGCTTTTCATCGGGCGTATCGGCCGTGATATCGCCTTCTGCTTCCAGAGTGAGCTCCACAGCCTCGTAACCCAACTCCTTGGTCTTCTTCAACACTTCCTCCACGCCGATCCCGGGTGCAAATGACCAAAAACTTATTGACTTTATCATTTCTCCGCCTCCTTTGACACTCAATTCACCTTAAGCGACTAAGAGTCCTTCTCCGAGCTGGGATTGTGCCCTGTTACGCTGCGTATAGAGGCCGCTTACATACCTTTGACGTGGTGCGATTAAGCACCTGCCAGGCCAGACCGATACACGGACTGAGAACGCATAGCATGTGTACCGAGGTGGGATGATGGAGAACTCAGAATTGATCGCGGCCACTGCCCGTACGTATGACGCCGACGCACTAGGCCTCATCGAGAAACTGGAAAGCGCCGGGGATCTGCTTGAGATCCTGGCCGCTGCCGCCGGCTGGGCCAACCAGTCTGCGATCTACGCGTGGATGATGCTCCCGATAACTGACGGCGAAAGCGAAATCCATATAGTATCCGACTCCCCGCTGCCGAAGGAGAACATCCGTGGGCTGATTGATGAATTCGTCTTTACCGTAGGCAGTACGGCAAGTGCCTACGGTGCCACCGTGCCCGCTCCTGATGTCATCAACATTCGTCAGAAGGCCCTGCATGAGAATGGCACCTGGCAGCCGACGATAGCTCCGGTATTCAGCGATGTGGGGATAGTCACTAGAGGCAAGTTGCACGCTGTCGTCAGAGCTTGCGCGGCGGGACAAGCTAGCCTTGATGTCAGCACGGTCGCTCAGCGGGTGGCAAAGATCATCAGCCCCTACGTGGACGCCTGTTTGCTGGCACGTACTACGGGCGCAACGCGCTCGGATGAGCACAGCGCCGCCTTCCTGAGCTGCTCGGAATTCAGAGAGAAGCTGGGCGAGCAGATATCCAACATCCGGCACAAGCCTCATGAAATTAGCCTGGTGCGGATCAAGCTCAGGGCCCGCGAGGAGCCGCTTGACACGGCCGACCTGGAACGGTCTTACTCGTTAGCGCGGACGCTGGTTGAGAGCATCGTGCGCGGGGGCGATACCGTCGGCCTGCTTGACGACACCGACATCGGCGTATTGATGTCTCACACCGGCCCGCGTCAGGCGTTGGTATGCGCCATGCGGATATCCGACATGTTGACACAGAGCCCAGTAGTCACCAAGGCGCTCGAGCACTTCATCGGGGTCAGCGGCTGGGCCATCGCCGGCTCTGACGCTGAGGGCCTGCTTATCGAAACCGAGTTGGCCGCCACGCAGGCCCAATATGGCACCGTCGGCGCCGTGCAGTTGTACATGTAGGCAGCGCATCGCTGGACACCGCGAGTACCGGGGAGGAACACAGATGGCGAAGGCATTGGTATCCTATTGGCGGGATCAACAGGGACTGACCACGCTGGAATACGCGCTGTTGCTGGCCCTGGTGGTCGCAGTCAGCTTGACAGTCTGGCACGGCTTCGGCACCCGCAACAATGAAAGGCTGCAAGACACAGCGCCGGGGCTGTTCGCCGGATGACAACACGCATGACATGTTCCAGACATCGTATTGACAGTCCGAGATTACGATGCAAAGGGCCGGACTCCTCCGGCCCTTTGCTATTCTAGTGGCAAGCTGACACAGCGCCTCAGATGCTGCTGTGGTAGATCCGATCCACTAGTTCCATGGTCTTGGTCGCGTCGGCAAAGCACGTCTCCGGCTCCTGATTGTTCTGAATGCAGTCAACGAAATGGCGGCTCTGGTCGAAGAAACCGTAGAAGACGCGGTTGTCATCACTTTCGGCGACCTCCTGCGGCGTGAATACTTCGGCCTTGCGTTCGTTGTCGCGGTTGATGATTATCTGCTCGTCGGGGTTGATGAAGCAGGAAATGCCGGCGGCGTGCATCTCGAAGGTATGCTCGCGACCGCCGGTCTGCCAGTTGGCCAGCAGTACGCCGACCGCGCCGCTTTCGAACTCCACCAGCGCAGTGAAGCTGGTGTCAAATGGCATCCCCAGGTTGCGCACCTTGGAGGCGACCTTGGTCACATCCCCGCCCATGAACCGCAGCGTGTCCACGGCGTGAACCGCGTCACATGTCAGCACATCGGTCGCGCCGTTGTAGTACGGGCCGCCGGTGTGGTACTTGTAGAAGGTGGAGACGCACTGGTTGAGGGGGCCGACCTCGCGCACCATGTCGCAGCACTTGCGGAATGCCGGGATGAAGCGCCGGTTGAACCCGGTCATCGTCAGGCAGCCGTTCTCCTCGGCGAGACTTGCCATCTGCCGGGTCTGCTCAGCGGTAA
Source organism: Candidatus Zipacnadia bacterium (assembly GCA_029821145.1). Lineage (GTDB taxonomy): Bacteria > Armatimonadota > Zipacnadia > Zipacnadales > UBA11051 > UBA11051. The sequence goes on along the minus strand of JALGTY010000014.1, from coordinate 1,226 downwards.
TGCCGGGCGGCTTCTCGATGAAGACGTGCAGCTTCTGCTGTAAGCAGTGGATGACCAGGTCGAACAGGTGGTGTGGCGGCATCAGGACATACACCCCGTCCGGGGCGGTCTCCTCGATCATCTGCTTGTAATCCGTGTATCGCTTCTCTATCTCGAACTTGTCGGCCGTCTCGTTCAGCTTATCCTCAACCAGATCACACAGCCCGACCATCTCCACATCATCCATCTCGGCCAGTGACGGATAGTGTACGCGATTAGCCATCCCGCCGGCGCCAACCAGAGCCAGGCGGACCTTGTCTTGGGCCATCATTTTCACCTCACTTGATAATGGACAACTCTCATGCACGCCAAATGGCGATTGTGATAGCGTATAGTTCCTGCTATGTGCAGGCATACCTCCATGTGCTGAAAGTCAGGGGACAAGTCTGCAAGAGATCTCACTTGGTGATGGTGTCTGTCAGAGAACACGGGTAGTGTCAGGATTCTGCGGAGGAGAACCGGCTCGCGTGGCGAAGCAGCCTTTGTCAACCAACTTGAGATGACGAGGTGACAGCCATGCCTGCTGTGTTTATCGAGGACTTGAGTTCCCCGGCTTTGCAGGAGTTTCTGAAGGAGTGCGACACCGCGTTGATACCGATTGCCTCAATAGAAACTCACGGCCCGCATCTTTCGCTCTGTGCCGACCCGCTGGTAGCGGATGGCATATTGAGGCGGGCGGCGCCGCTGATCGAGGCCGACTTGCTGATCTTGCCGCTGATTCACTATGCCATCGTCTGCCAGCATGGCTTCGAGCGCAACCCGGTCTATCCTGGCAACTATGGCGTGCGCGAGGAGACGCTGACGAAGTACCTGATTGACATTGCTCACTGTCTGGCCAGGGATGGGATGAAGAAGCTGGTGCTCTACAACGGCCACGGCGGCAACACCACCATGCTGCGGGTTGCGTGTGTGGACATCGAGAAGGAGATCCCGGGCCTGTATTGCTTCAGCTACTTCGTGATAAATGGCATGAAGATCCAGGATATGTTCCCGGGACAGACAACCGGTCACGGCGGCCCTTTTGAGACCTCTCTGGATATGGCGCTTTGCCCTGACCATGTGTGGATGCACACGGACCCTCCGGCTGTTGAACCGCGCCGTCTCGGGATGGAGAAAGCCGGCAACCTCACGTTTTTCCCTGATTGGGTTTATTCTACGCGGGGCCACGGCTATGTTGGCGACCCCAA
>JALGTY010000240.1 GCA_029821145.1 Candidatus Zipacnadia bacterium | reverse complement strand
ACGTGCTCGCGTATCTCGGTATCCTTGGCGTGGGTGTGGAAGATGCGGTCGGCGAACTTCTCCACCGCGTAGAGATAGTCAATGCCCATCCACACCAGGTGGCTGGGATCGTAGTTGAGCCCGAAGTTCCCGGCCGGACAGGTCTCGAAGATCAGGTCCCAGTGGCCCAGGTGCTGGATATTCGTGGCGAACCAATTCTCCATCGCCACGTTGATGCCATGAGCGGCGGCGTCGCGGCACAGTTCATTGAAGAACGGCGAGGCGTCTTCCTGAATGACTTCTTCGCGGCTTTTTCCATCCGGCGGCAGACCGGCGATGCAGCACAGAGTATCAACCTCCATCGCCGCGCACGCCTCCAATGCGAGGCTGAGCGCGTCCCGGTTGGCCTGACGCTCCTGCGGGTCGGCGTGGGTGATATTCACGTAGCAGGCCAGGCTCGATATCTCCAGGCCGGCCTCGGACACCATGCCGGTCACCTTCGCGGCGTCGTAGTCATTGACGTCTAAGTGCGCGCACCCGGGCCGGCAAGCGATCTCCAGTGACACAAAGCCGGCTTCGGAGGCGAATTTCACCACTGTCTCAAGGTCCTCTTTACCAAACGGCGCAGTCAACATTCCCACATACATGAGTGTTCTTCCTCTCTTCATTCGCGTAGGTCGGGCTTCTTACTGTAGTTATGCAGATTTCTGGTCTGTGGCTCATCCATCTGTAATTGTAGGCGCTGGTACTGTGATGGGCCTTGGGCCGGATGGGGGCCCCTCCGGACGACTCAACGACAACGACGTCGGGCTAGAAAGCCCGACCTACGGGCCAAGAGGTTGAGACGTTGCCTTTCGGAGGGGCCCCTCCGGACGACTCAACGACAACGACGTCGGGCTAGAAAGCCCGACCTACGGGCCAAGAGGTTGAGACGTTGCCTTTCGGAGGGGCCGAATACGGAGGCGCGCTGTTTGCGCCGTAGTATCCGGCCCAGCCGTTAGAAGAATCTCCATAGCTACGGTCCCGCCCTGACGCTGCGAAAACTTACTTGCACACGAAGAGCCACGTCGTGATCGCGCTCACGTTTCCTGATATGTTCAATTCGCCGGCGGGCAGAAAAACCCTCCTGGCAGTTCAGCCACGCAGGCAGAAGCAGCGCCCGGCCTCTTCGGCGGCCAGGGCCACCAGCTTGTGGGCCATCTGTGGCTCCATCGCCTCCTGCAGCGTCAGGGCGGTGTTGCAGATCGAAAAAAGCGGCCCGAAGCCCTCCTGATGGAGCTGATTGGCGTCCAGATCCACACCGCCCGCGATGACGATATTGGGACAGCCGATCTGTTCAGCGACGCGCACAGCACCGCTCGGAGCTTTCCCGAAGGCAGTTTGATAGTTGATGGCGCCCTCGCCGGTAATAATCAGGTCGGCCCCCTCGGCCTTACCCAGCAGATCAATCGCCTCCAGGACTATGTCCACACCTGGTTCGAGCCTTGCGCCGCAGAATGCGACCAGGCCCGCTCCGAGGCCGCCGGCGGCTCCAGCGCCATCTCGGCCACATCTATCTTCAGGTCCCGCTCTACCACACCGGCGAAGTTGCGCAATGCCGCGTCGAGTTGCTCGACCATCTCCGCGTCCGCGCCCTTTTGAGGGCCATAGATATGGGCCGCGCCCCGCTCGCCATAAAGCGGATTGTCCACATCGCAGGCGACACGGAAGGTAGTATCAGCGATGCGGGGATCGAGCCTGGACAGGTCAATGCTCGCCAACTGGGCCAGCCCTCCGCCACTGCAGCCGCACACCAGTTCGTTGCCGTCGCCATCCAGCAGCTTTGCGCCCAGCGCCTGGGCCATACCCGCGCCGGCGTCTGTGGTTGCACTGCCGCCGATGCCGACGATGATAGTGCGGCAGCCACGCTCCAGCGCGGCTTCGATCAACTCACCGGTGCCATAGGTGGTGGTCTTCGAGGGGTCGCGGCGCTCTTCGGGCACCAGCGGCAGCCCGGAGGCGGCGGCCATCTCGATGACGGCAGTAACCCCGTCGCCGAGGATACCAAAGCGCGCCTCAACCGGTTCGCCCAGTGGCCCGCTCACAGTTTCAGTGACGAAGCTCCCGTCGGTGGCGTCCACCAGCGACTGAACTGTGCCCTCACCGCCGTCGGCCATTGGCACTGAGACGATCTCAGCATCGGGTAGAAAACGGCGGATGCCCTCGGCCATCGCAGTGCAGACTGCGGCGGCGGTCAGAGAGCCCTTGAACGAGTCGGGAGCCAGCACGATCTTCATTGCAGCCTCTTGTCTGCTCTGATGTTGAGAACAGGGCGGCCTCCGAGCCGCCCTGTCAGATTACCCCTGTCGCGTGGGGTACCCGCTCGGGCACCCACTCCGAAGGAGTGGGTCAAGTGGGTCAGGCCTGCACTGTAGTTACGTAGATTTCTGGGCAGTTGCACGCCGATTGTCCGGAGCCATTACGACTAACGACTACAGGCAATTAGCCCCAAACTATACTTGCTTGAAATCTGCATAACTACAGTTCCAGCCCGACGCGGTTCTGCCTGGTTGAAACGGTCTCATACCTCTGCCCAAGCGCGCCGGAAGGTGCGCTTGGTGTGGGCCAGGATCAACTCGGAGGTGTCGCCGTCATAGGGCTTGACCTCGAAGGTCAGCACCGGCTTATCGGTGGGCACATCATTCTGGAAATAGCCGCTATAGATCAGGTCCTGCAGGAACTGGACCAGTTCGGGCACGTCGGTGTCACTTCCAGGGTAGCCGAAGCGCGGATGCAAGTCCCCGTAGAGATCGAGCGATTCGTCGGCACTGACACAGTTGCCGGCGTGCATGTGGATCAAGTACGGGGCGAGAGTGGACAGGATGTCGGCCACGCTGCCAGGCAACATCGGCAGGTGGGACAGGTCGGCGGTAATGCCGAAGTTGTCAACCTGCTCCCTGACGCGCTCGGCAAGCTGCGCGGCAAGGTCCGCCGGGCCGATCAGGCACTTCTTGTCAGTGGTGTCATCGAACTGCTCCACTGACAGGTAGATGCAGTAATCGTCGGCCGTTTCATCTGCATACTTGCAGATCTGCACGCAGGAATCCACCATCAAATCCATTTGCGCTGCAATGTCGTCTTTGCTCTCCGGCATCGGCCCGCTGAGGCATGCCACGATGCGGGCATCCATCGTATAGCCGGCGTCAATAGCGCCTCTGACGGATTCGATCGCGGCCTTGCGGCCCTCCTCGTCGGGATTGTTGAGGGAGAGCTTGTTGCCGAGCAGGCCGGGCTGAGCGCCGATCCCGATGCTCATGCCGGCCTGGTCGCAGATTGATTTAATCTCCTCCATCACCGGGGGGTCATAGGGCTTGATTTCCACGACATCGAAGAAGTCATCCTCCCCGATATAGCGGATCTGCTCTACAGGGTCGCCTTCGGGAAAAGCCATAAAGTGGACAATACCCACATCCATAAGTTGTCGCCACGACTCGGTCATAACATTTTCCTCCCGCGGACGCTACGTCCGCACAAAATGCGTCGCTTCACTAAGCAACTAGCTTCAGACGCTCTTGGTAAGCTACTATCGGGACAACTGGAAGCCCCGCTAGCATAGTTCGCATGTTGCATTTCTCCATGCCGGCGATTAGTCCTCCAACAACTGCCTGCTTTTTTGGAGCCGTGTGAAACAGTTGTCTGGGGGGGGCGGGTTCAGATTGTTGGTAAATGGAAAGATGTACCCCACTGCCTCGGGCTGGAAGCTGAGAATGCTAACGCATTCTCACCTGACCTGCGCCAGGCGCAGGTCAGGCCGAGCTACGCGTCTGGTGGAGGAGGTGGAGGACGAGTACCAAGTTTGCCGACAGTCTAAACTCGCACCCCCTGAGGAAGGCAAATTGACTTGCCCACAGGGCTGTGATACGATTTCCTGGCGGAATGACTGGCTGTCTGCCGCGGTGAAAACGTTTGTTGTTGGCGGGAGAAACAGCAAAGTGGGCGACGAATTCGTTCCCGTAAAACAGCGGGGAGCAGAGCTGCTGCGCAACCCGGCGCTGAACAAGGGCACGGCCTTCACGCCCTGGGAGCGGACCGCTTTCGGTTTGACAGGGCTGCTGCCGCCGGCGGTGTCCAACCTCGAAGACCAGATGCAGCGGGTAATTGAGAACTTCCGGGCCGAGACCACCCCGCTGGACAAGTACATCTACCTGCGTCTGCTGCAGGACCGCAACGAGACGCTTTTCCACGCGGCACTGATGCGTTACCTCCCTGAGATGACGCCCATCGTCTATACGCCAACTGTGGCCGAGGCAGTGCGGAAATTCAGCAGCATCTTCCGCAGATCACGCGGTCTGTATATCACCCCTGAGAATATTGACCATGCTGACGAGATGCTCAGCTCCGCACCGGCGGGCGAAGTCGCCATAATCGTGTGTACCGACAATGAAGGCATTCTGGGCATTGGCGACCAGGGCGTAGGCGGCATCGGAATCCCCATCGGCAAGCTGGCACTGTATGTGGCCGCCGGTGGATTTCATCCCACAAGCTGCCTGCCGATATCGCTGGATGTGGGCACCGATAATGAGGAGTTACTGGCCGACCCGCTATACATTGGGCTGCGCAAGCGCCGGCTTGGAGATGAAGAATACGCGGAGTTTATTGAGGCTTTTGTCGGCGCTGTGCGACGGCAGTGCCCGCAGGCGGTATTGCAGTGGGAGGACCTGAGCCGGCAGCGTGCTTTCGAGAGCCTTGAGCGCTACAGGAATCTGCTGCCCTCCTTCAACGACGATATCCAGGGGACGGCAGCGGTGGTGCATGCCGCACTGCTCGGAGCCCTGAAAATCGCGGGGCGCAACCTCAGCGATGAGACTATATGTATCGTCGGGGCCGGCGCGGCAGGCGTGGGAGTGGCCAGCGGCCTGATCGCGGCTCTCGAAGCCGAGGGACTGGCACCCGAGCAGGCCAGGTCCCACGTTTACACCTTCGACTCCAGGGGACTGATAGTCAGCGATCGCCCCGACCTGCCCCAATACAAGCAGCGCATTGCAGTGGCACCGGAGCTGGTGCGCGGGTGGGACCCGACACCGCAGCAGACGACGCTGCTGGAAATCGTCAATCACCTGCGGCCGGGAATACTCATCGGCCTGTCCGGCAAGCCGGGAGCCTTCGGCCGCGACGCCGTCCGCGCGATGGCCGCCTACTGCGACCGGCCGATCATCTTCCCGCTCAGCAACCCCTCGGACAATGTGGAGGCGCATCCCCACGATGTGGCGAAATGGTCGGAGGGCGGTGCAATCGTCGCTAGCGGCAGCCCGTTTGAGCCGCTGCAATACCGCGGGCGTAGTATCGAGTTTTCGCAGGTCAACAACGTGTATGTTTTTCCCGGCATCGGGGTCGGCGCGTACCTGAGCGGGGCCCGGCGCATTACTGACGCCATGCTCACAGCAGCAGCGCAGGCGGCGCACCAGACCGTCAGCGATGACCAGCTTGCTGCAGGGCATGTTCTGCCGACACTGGGCCACTTGCGAGCCGTCGCAGCACAGGTGGCCGCGGCCGTGACGCGCGCCGCAGTGGCAGAAGGCGTCGCCACCAAGCCGTTGCCCGATGACGTCGTGGGCCATATCGCCGACTGGCAGTACCGCCCCTGCTACCGGCCTTACAGGCCCGTATGAGTGCGCCTGATAGCGCATCGCGCTATCTATATTGCCCAAAGGGGGCCGTGATGAATTCGAAGCAGAGAATGCTTGCCGCACTGGCCTGTGAGCAGCCCGACCGGGTACCGGTCTGGGAGATGTACATGAACGGGTCCTCGATTGTCAAGATTGCTCAACTCCTGGGCATTGACCTCGGCGACGTCTCCGGCAGGCAGGACCTCACCGGCCAGGAGGGCGAGGTTGTCATTGACATGTACTGCGAGATAATCAAGCAGTTGGACATGGAAGGCACCTGCTTTGGAATCGCTCAGGGGCTGGTACCGGAAAGCGACGATACCGCCCGGGACAAGTTCGGCACTTTGCACCATCTCAGTGACCTGGGCGAGCCGTATCCCCTCGAAGGGCCGCTCAACGAAGAGGCCGATCTCAAAGGCTACGACATGGCTGGCCGGCTCGAGGAGGATGATTTTGTCCAGATCAAGCAGGTTATCGAGAAGGTCGGCCCAGATAAGGCGCACGTGGTCCAGATAGCCGATCCGTATAAGATTAGCTGGCGGCTGCGGGGCGGGATGGAGGAGTTGCTGATAGATTACGCCACCGCGCCGGCCCTGGTTCACGGCATCAAGCGGATTGCCACCGACTACTGCCTGGCGGCTGTGGACATGTCGGTCAAGATCGGCGCCGACGCCATGATCATGCCTGGCGACCTCGCCGGTGAGGAAACGCTGATGATGTCGCCCGAGCATTACCGCGAATACGTGAAGCCATATCAGGCCGAGATTGTCGCGCACGCCCACAAGCAGGGGATGCCGATAGTCAAGCACTCCGATGGCAATATGTGGCCGATCCTGGATGACCTGATGGAGATCGGTTTTGATGGCTTTCACCCGGTGCAGCCGCAGTGTATGGACATCGGGGAGACCAAGCACCACCTGGCTGGCAAATGCTGCGTCCTGGGCAATATTGATTGCCGCGAGTTGTTGGTGTTCGGCACCGAGGAGGAAGTCGAGCAGACGATTGAGGTGGCGGCGCCCGGCGGCGGCTACATCCTCGTCTCATCTAACTCGATTCACCCATCGGTCAAGCCGGAGAATTTCATCGCCATGGTCAAAGCCGCCCAGAAGTACGGAGCCTATGAGTGAGCTATGGAATAATGTCGCGTGGGTCAGGCTTCCCGTAGGCCCTGCCGTGTGCGCCCTGAGCCTGCTGAAAGTCCTGAGCCTGTCGAAGGGGCGAAGGGAGCTTGTCGAAGGGCAGCCCGACTCTGCCGTTGCCGTAGCCTTTCGGAGCAACTGTGTTGTTTGTCAAGCAGTAGGGAGTGTTTGAGGCTGCCATTGGGTTTGGTTTCTGAGC
>JALGTY010000239.1 GCA_029821145.1 Candidatus Zipacnadia bacterium | reverse complement strand
GGTGCCGTGCCTGCTGGTCCGATAGCGCCAGTCAGGGAAGGGCATGGCATCCAGTTCGGTGATGGGGTGTTTGTTGTCAGTCCTATACTGACTAGTCTGGTCAATGACCACGGTGTTCTGGCCGGCAGTGATGGTATGCCATTCGCGGGTCGAGACATCATCAGGCAGCGGCCGGTAATTCGTCGAACTGATCATCTCCTGTTCCTGGCTCCAGGCCATTATGTGCAGGGCATCATGATGTTGGTGGCCGTGGGTGCCGGAGAAATGCAAATGGGCCTGTTCCTGGCTGGAGCCCTCTCCCTTGGCCAATACGAGATGACCCATGCAGCCCAGCAGCTTGGGGTTGGAGTGGACCTTGGGCGGCGTCCACCAGGCCCGCTGCGGAAAAGCGGTATCGTGGACCACCGCTCCCAGGCCGTTGGGGAAAGTGAGCTTAGCCAAAGAGACGCGCATGCGCCTGAACTGCATCGAATACTGCTCGGTCAGATTCAGGTTGTCAAAGCGCGTACCATCAAGCTTACTGACAAAGCCAGGCGGGTCGGAATAGCCGTTCAGTAGCCGTGGCATGGCCCGCGTCAGCCCGTTGGTAATGTCCTCGTGATACGACCCTGCGCCTTCATGCCAGTAGCCGTCGGCATAGAAAGTGGCATGAATCAGGTTGTCCAGCCACTCCATGGCGATATGGATGTACTCGGGCTCAGGCACCAGCAATCCGAATCTGCAGTAGCGCGTCATGTCGCCGGCTTCCAGATTGCCATAGGTCTTCCACAATTGCTCGGTGAAATCAATGTGATGGCGCACCATGCTCTCGATGTCATCGCGGGCGCCAATTTCCTCCATCGCCCCGCTGTCGTGGATCAGGTCGAAGGAGTACAGCAGTGGCAGAGCGGCTCCCAGATCTCCCGGAATCCATCCGCCATAAAGCCCCAAGGCTGCATCCTCGTTGGCCAGATAGCGTTCATCGTGCTGCGAGAATCGCTTGTCGCCGAAGCGCTCCTTCAGAGGCCATTGCCTGATTACCTCGTTGTAACGCTGCATGATAACGGCTGCCTTGTGCGCTGCCTGCAGGTCCCCTGTCAGGTGATATAAGAGCGCCAGGTCATAGGCGTGATCCTTCATCTCCACGTTACCCGGGTTGAAGCAACCCTCTTCGTCTATCGGCTGGCGCAGCTCTTCATCCGACATGCTATACCATTTAGCGGTAGCAGCCTTCAGCATGGCGAGGGCGATCTCAAGGCACTTCTGATTACCGTTGCCCTCAAACACCTTGATGGCGCAGTGAAGAACATAATAGAAGTCGCGGTTCTCGGGGTTTCTGCGGCCGCCGGGCTTGTACCTGGCTGCCAGCGCCTCTGCGCCTGCTGCGAAGCCCTGTACACGGTCTGTTCTCCGGGCCTCGTACAGCCTATCCGGGTCGTTGGTGGTTAGCACGTGAAACGGCAGCTTGGTGAGAAAGGGCCGCTCTTTCGGCTCGCCCTGGCAGGCAGCCGTGACCGACAGCCCCGCCAGCACGACGATACACAGCGACAGCGTCATTGCGTCTTGCATCACGCCTATCACCTTGTGCCTCCCGAAGACCCGCATCAGTCAGATTGAGCGGTGTTGCCGCAACGCCTCCAGGGCAATGCCCTGGCGCCCTGACTTAATCACGCTCCAGGATGGCCAGACTCGGAATCAGGATGGTGTCTCCCGGCCCGGCCATGACCACATAGAACCGCGGCTGCGAGTCGCCCGGCCCGGCCGGGAAATCCTCCGCCTTCAGCGGCCCTCTGTCCTCCCGATCCAGTGTCAGCTTCTTGGTGTCAGCGACCCGTCCCTGGGGCTGCATCAGGCTATTGAGCACCGTCATTCCCTGCTGAATATGCCACGGGGACACTCTCGTCACGATCCTGTTCTGCTCCACATCAAGCTCACCTGCGGGTCCGCCACCGACGCGCAAATCCTCATCACCGACCGAGAAATGCGTCGCGTCTATGACAGCTTGGGTCCTCAGACAGTCCGCGAAGCCATCCGGCGCAACTATGGCTGTCTGCCCGGGCACAAAGTGATCAGTCAGCACCGGATCAGCTATCTCGATGACACCCTTCTCGTAGTCCACTGAGACGATCTTCGTCTTCCGTATTCCGGCACTCTTGAGGGCGAAATCCCCCACTGCCAGTTCGGTCCCGTTCAGCAGCATCGCTCTCTGCGGCTTGCCGTTGCCATCCAGTACCAGGCACGCCGCATGGCCCGTCACCTTCACCTTCCCATCGAGCATGTACGTCTGTTCCGGCTTCATCGAGTGGAAGACGTAGTGCGTCTGACCATTGACCAGTACCACCCGGGCTGCCGTTGCCTCCCCGTCATCCGGGTCCATATTCACCACCGCGACCTCCCGGATGAAGGTCTCGTACCTGTATGGCTCATATACGGTCACGAAGTTGCTGGCGAGGTCCTCGCCGGTTCGCCGTCGCATCATGAACTGGATGGTGTCCGGCAGGAACTTGTATTTCTGCGGCTTCGCATCACAGCCGATTATCTCCTCACCCTCGCCTATCAGATGCGCGCGCAGGCCTATGCCCTCCCAGGGATATTGCGTCTTGCCCTCCCCCGGCTTCTTCAGCCGCCACTCGCAGATGGCCTGCCCCTCCAGCGGGGCCCTCCGTACATTGAAGAAATACTGAAAGCCGCTGCCCCGATACCCTCCATAGCTCATCGTGCCCAGCGGCTTGGCGGCATACTTCTCGTCATCGTAGAACTCCTGGAGGGCCACGTCCTCACCCGCGAGCGTTCCCTTCTCCTGTACGGGCCCCAGTGGCGGCTGGGCGCTGAATTCCGCAGGTGCGCCCAGAGCCACATAGTCATGCTCCTCGCCGCCGCGCACATAGAAGGCATCAAACAGATAGCTCTGCGTCGGCGACACCTCCACCAGCATATGCGCGCGCCGGTACAAGCTCACAATCCTCGGGTAAGCACCCTCGCACGAAGCATCCACCACCTGCGCAAAGCCCTGCGGCTGGTACGCGTAGAGCTTCCCCGGCCCCCGGCTCTGCTTCCTTGCATTCACCGTTACCGTATTGTGCGCCGACGTGTTGTTGAAGAACGCGTACCGCTTGTGGTTGAACGGATCCGTCTGCTCTGGATAGCCGATATCGGTCAACAGCGCATTGCCGTGTGAGAATAGCATGATGTTTAGCTGGTCATAGTGAGCGTGTTGCGGATGGCTGCTGTAGGAAAGCGTGCTGGCCGTCCGATTCTCGGCGCTGCCCTCCTGCAGATACGCCAGGCCATAGCCGGGGAACAGCGTGGACTGCAGCCCGGACGGCTCGACCTCCGCCTCTGGCATCTCAGCCAGAAGCTCCTCAATCGGCTTCTCAAACAGGTCCCGGTTGGCTGCCGGATTCGAGCGCACCAGTGCAGCCATTCGAGGATCGTAGAAGTGCGGGAGAGCGAGCCGCGCGACCAGTGGCCGCAGCGAACTGCCCTTAGCGAATATATTCCCCGTGTCGCCCATCGGTGGAACGAACTCGCCGGCTACCATCACATCGAACGCCCAGGTGAGGAACTTCCGGAACCTCGGCTCCTCAAACAGGTTGACGCCTGCATTGGTAAGCTCCGCGGCGACCTCCGCCAGACTACTCACCCAGCCATAGTTGTAGCCGACCGATTCCGGGGGCATCCCGTCTCGATACACCATGTTGAGCAGCGCATCTCGCAGGCCCAGATGCCACGGGTACCTCGGGTCCGGATTCGCCACAATATACTCAATCATCTCCTCCCTGGTAGGATGCTTCTCCTTCTCATCCAGCACCGCCGCCAGTATCGCCGCCGAGCGCTGGTGGCTCCCGTAGTTGCCACAGATATACGGCGTCTGGTCCACGATCAGACGCGCGGTCTCAAGCACCAGCCGGTCCCGGATATGGGCGTCTATCTCCTCCGCGGTCTGTCCGGTGAGCTCCTGTAGCTCCTTGTCCTCGGGGAGGAAGGGGCGGATCGCATCATATGCCGGCGCTACTTTCCGCGGTGTCGTCGTCTCCCAGGTTGCATTCGTTATCTTCCCGTGATAGCCCCCGCCTCGCTCCTCCCCCTCTCGCGACTGGCTGTCATAGTCATAGTCCGGGTAGTACTCCGCAAACTGCCACAGCAACAGGGCGCATTTGTGCGCATACTTTTTCGCTTGCTCTTCATCCTCTGCCAGCAGTGCCGCCTTGCCCAGCATGGCTATCGCCGAGAGCATCCTCGGATACATTATCCAGTGCGCATAGTACGCGACGAACCAGTACTTCCGTTGCTCTCCTGCTTTCTTCCAGCCCCAGCCGTCATCAACATACTGCTTGTGCAGCGGGTCTTTCGGGTCCGGATGCTTGGCATTGAAGAGCAGCGACCGGTCCTTCATTCCCGACGCCAGAAACGCCGCGAAATCATTGGACGGGTACTCCTCCCCTCCGACCGGACACTTGATCTTGTACGGATTGTCGAAGCTGATCCCCCACTTGTAGAGGCCCTTCTCATGCACCTTGATGCCATGCACGGGGCACCCGAAGTTGTGTATCTGGTAGCAGCGTGGGACTTCCGGCGGCACCACCAGTGTCCGCAGCTTCTCGTCATCGTACTTCACCCAGTGATCCGCTCCTGCCAGGATGCTGTCACGCTGCTGGCGGGCCCAATCGTACTTGGCCAAATTGCTCCGCACTGTCTCCATCCTCTCCCCGACATAGTACTTCCGCTCGAACTGTCCCCACACGGGCATCACACCCACGCTCAACAGTAATCCCAAGAGCAGTGTGGATCTCATCTCGACCAACTCCTTGTCGCAAATTGGGCTGTGGCCGGCTCGCGCCCCTTCAGTTGCGCTCCAAGATGGCCAGACTCGGAATCAGGATCGTGTCTCCCGGCGCGGCCATCACAATCGTGAAGCGCCGCTGTTGACTGTCCGCTTCGGCAGGGAAGTCATCCAGCTTCAGTGGTGGTCTCCCCTCGCGGTCAACCGTGACGGGCTTGCCTCCGGTCCGACGTCCTTGTACCTCCCACAGGCTGTTGAGCACACTCATGCCGTCCTGGACGTGGGGCGTGGAAACAACCGTCACTATCCGGTTCTCTTCCGCCTCGATGTCGTTGACTGGCCCGCCCGCTACGCGCAAGTCCTCGGCCCCGATCGAGAAGTGCGTCTCGTCAATGATACTTGCCATCGTCACGGAATCATGGAACGTATCGGGCGCGACTATTGCTGCTTGCCCCTGACACGAGTACGTCCTCAGCACCGGA
>JALGTY010000238.1 GCA_029821145.1 Candidatus Zipacnadia bacterium | reverse complement strand
GTGAGGTCGTTGGCTGGTTCGCTGATCTCGATCACCACAGTTTCGCCGATGATGAGTTGACCGATCTCATTGGCGTTGTCCTGTTTGACGGGGTGTGCTTTGGCCTCGACCGGCTCCGGCTCCAGCTTCTGCAGCTTGTTGATTTCCTCATCGGTGGGCTGTCGCAAGTTGCCACCGGCAAAGTTGTCGAGCGCCACTTCGAGGTCCTCAAGCGTCCAGTTGAAGCCAGGCGGCATCACGAAATCTACAACCTTGACCTCGTCATCCTGGTCCCATGCGACGAGGTGGACCTGGTCGAACAGGATGGCCATACAATCCAGACCGGCTTCCTTCCACCTGTCGGCACCGACAGCGCTGTCGCCAAAGTCAACGATCTCGATCTCAAGTACGCCGGCACACTTCTGCTTCGCTCTGTTGAGCAGATTGACTGTCGGCTTCTGGCAACCGCTAGTCACATTGACATAGGCGGTTACGTGGGGCAAGACTGCACCTTCGCCGGGCGGCATGACCGCCTTCTCAGATGACCGTGGACAACCGGACACAATAAGAAGGGCAAAGAGCGTTAGTGATAGAAATAGTAAGCGGCCCACACTACAGCGAGCATTCATTGAACAGCCTCCCATCAATACACACTGGTATCATAGCAAAGATAACGCATAAACACGCGCCAGTCAAGCAAGATGGCGAGCATGACACTGTACGGAGGAAGCGGCGATGACACGCAGTTGTGATACTATTGTTATCGGAGGCGGCGTTGCAGGCTGTACCGCCGCGATGTACGCTGTGCGCTACGGACTGGATGTGGCGCTGCTTGAAATGCTTGCGCCCGGCGGTCAGACTGCCACAGCCACCACGATCGAGAACTATCCGGGCTTTCCCGAGGGCATCGAGGGCCCCGAATTAGCCCAGCGGGTCCACCAGCAGGCCGTCAACGTCGGGGTCGAGTTCGTAACCGCCGAGGCCAAAGCCATACGAGCCGCAGAAAACGACCGCTGGCTCCTGCAGACGACCACAGGCGATATGGACACTGTGGCAGTGATTATCGCCACCGGCGCTTACCCTCGGAGCTTGATGGTGCCGGGGGAGAAGGAGCTCCGGGGCCACGGCGTGTCATATTGCGCGACCTGCGACGGTTTCTTCTACCGCGGGCAGACCGTGGCGGTGGTCGGCGGTGGGAATGCGGCCGTGGAAGAGGCTCTTTATCTGGCCGACATCGCAGAGAAGTTGTATCTCATCCACCGTCGTGACGAGCTGCGGGCCGACAAGTACCTCCAAGAGCGCATCTTTGACCGCGACAATGTCGAGATAATGTGGAACAGCGTCGTGGCCGCCATCGAGGGCCAGGACGCAGTGCAGACGGTGGCTCTGAACAGCACCCAGACCGAAGAGACCAGCAGCATAGACGTTGATGGGATATTCATCGCCATCGGGCACGTTGCGAAGACCGAATGGCTGGGCGGTCTGCTGAGTCTTGACCACGGCTTCATCACTACCGATACGCTGATGCGTACCAGCCAGCCCGGCATATTCGCCTGTGGAGACATCCGTGACACTCCGCTGCGGCAGATTGCAACTGCGGTTGGCGACGCGGCGATTGCGGCGTTCTCGGTGCACAACTATGTCAACGAGTGGAAAGCAGAGCGGCAATAGAGTAGGATAGGAAGCCCAAGGATAATGGGAGGCAAGCGATGACAGTCAAGACCGGCGAGTGGATTTCGGAAGCCTGGGAGCTGCTCAAGCAGGACTTCTGGATGCACGCCCTGATCGCCCTGATCTTCGCAGCAGTCAACAGCACGGGCCTCGGCTATCTCATCATCGGCCCGCTGACCTGCAGCTATGTGTACATAATCATCAGCAAGCTCAAGAAGCCCGGCAAGCCGCTGGACATCAACCATCTGTCCAAGGGCTTCGACGTTTTCCTCGATTCATTCGTCGCCTGGTTGCTTATCGGTCTTTTTGCCAGCCTCGGCTTGATCGCCTGCCTTGTCGGCTCCATAGTGGTCTCGGCGCTGCTCATCTTCGCACTGCCGCTGATAATGGACCGGGGCATGAGCTTCTGGGACGCCATCTGCGCGAGCTGGGACAAGACCAAGGGCGACTGGTTCGCCGTATCTCTCTTCGTGCTCGTCCTCAGCCTGCTGTGCGGCCTCATTTCGCTTCTCACTTGCGGGATCGGGTATTTTGTGGCCTTCCCGCTGATGCAGATAGCGATCGTGTTGGCCTACCGGGACAACTTCGGCCTGGCCAATCTTTGAAACCCGTTTCGTGATGGATGGTCGGAGAGGCCCCTGCGGGGCGGATTTGATTCTCTGTAGGACCACACGAGCCACGGCGACTATCCGGAGGGACATACATGCTACCGCGCGAGCGCGTAGAGTGCACGTTGGCTCACCAAGAACCCGACCTGGTGCCCTGGGGCGAACACTCCATAGACTACACCACCTATGAGATGATCCTGGGTCGCGAAACGCTGGTAGCGGCCAAGTTCCGCCAGACGAAGGCGATGTGGGATGGACGACGCGATGAGATAGTCGCCTCATACAAACGCGATATTCCGGACCTGGCCGAGGCGCTCGGCTTCGACATCATTACTGTTGGTCGCTGTCCGGCGCGAGGGACACGCACGACGGCGATGGAGCAGGTTGACCACGAGACATATCGCGCGGCCAATGGCAACCTCTACCGCATTTCGGCGACAACCCATGATCTGATGCCGTACAAAATCAACACGGACGACTACCGGCCGCCGACTGTGGCCGAGTTGCAGGAGCAGATAGACCGCGTGATAGCCGACGGTGTACCGCGCCCGGATGATTCCGAATGGGAAGTGGCCCGGCATGTCATGGACCGGATGCAGGACACTCACTGGATCAATACCTGCATGGGCGACATCAATTTCCCGATGATCGGGCCGACTGACGAGATCCAATTTCTCAACCTGGCTCTACACCCGGAGCTGCACGCCAAGCAGGTTGAGCTGGAAGCGAGACGGTGCATCGGTGCCCTCAAATACTATGCCGAGGAGGGCTACGATTCGGTCCTCCCGTGCGGTGACCTGGGCAGTTCCACGGGCCTGCTCTGTAATCCCAGAATCATTGAAGAACATGTCCTGCCCTGGTGGAAGCTCTTCACAGCCGAGGCCAAGCGGCTCGGCTTGCACATTCTCAAGCACTGCTGCGGCAACACCTGGGAGGCGCTCGACTACATTGTTGAAGGTGGCTACGAGGGGTATGAAGGCATTCAGGCCAGTGGCGGCATGGACATGAAGCTGCTGAAGGAACGCTATGGCGACAAGCTGGTGCTGTGGGGTGGCGTGAGGAACGAGAATTTGATCCTCGGTACGCCGGCAGATATCAACGCTGATGCGAAGTATGCGCTGAAATGGGGCGCGCCCGGCGGCGGCTTCATCTATGGCGCAAGCCATTCTCTGGCTGTGGGCACCAAGTACGACAACCTCATGGCCATGAAACAGTGCCGCGAGCAGTGGGGCGGGTATCCGATTGATGTGGGCTAGACTAACCGGGCTGCTCGCCGACGTAGTTTAGCAATCCGCCGGCCTGCAGGATTTTCGCCTGCCTGTCAGTGATCTCCAGCCGCGCCTCGAACTTCGTCCCGCTGCTTTCGTTCTTCACCGTCAGTTTGCGTGCCCCGATGCCCTGAGGGATGCCCGCAATCAGCAGGCTGTCGCCGGCGGAGAGAGCATCATAGTCAGCCTGAGCAATCACCAGCGGGAGGATGCCAAAGTTGACGAGGTTAGCGTGGTGGATGCGGGCAAAGGACACGGCGAAGACCGCGCGGACACCCAGATGCAGCGGCGCCATGGCCGCATGCTCGCGGCTCGATCCCTGGCCATAATTCTGCCCGCCCAAGATCGCGCCAGGGCCAGCCTCCAGCGCACGGTCGGCGAACGTCGGATCAACTCCTTCGAATACGTGCTCGGCCAGGGCCGGCACATTAGAGCGCAGCGGCAGAAATGCCGCGCCGGCAGGGGAGATGTGGTCGGTGGTGATGTTGTCGCCGACCTTCAGAAGCACCGTAAGTTGCAGGCTGTCCTGCATCGGCTCGCGACGCGGGGCGGGCTTGAGGTTGGGCCCGCGATAGATTTCGACTGCCTCAGGCTCGTCGGCAGGCGGCAGGATCATGCTGTCATCAATGGTGAAGCGCTGTGGCATCTCAATCTGCGGCGGCTCGCCCAGCGTGCGCGGGTCGGTGATGGTGCCCGTCAGCGCCGCCGCCGCACAGGTCTCCGGCGAGGCCAGGTAAATGCCGGCATCGGCGGTCCCGCTGCGGCCCTCGAAGTTGCGGTTGAAGGAGCGCAGTGTCATGGCCCCGGACTGCGGCGCAGCACCCTGACCGAGGCACGGGCCGCAGGCGGACTCGAGCAAGCGCGCTCCGGCGCCGATGATGTCCGAAAGGCCCCCGTTGTCGGCAAGCATCGTCAAGATTTGGCGCGAGCCGGGCGATATCATCAGGTCGGTGCCCGCGTGGACAGTGTTGCCCTTTAGCATCGCCGCCACCGTCATCATGTCCTTGTAACTGGAGTTGGTGCAGGAGCCGATGCAGACCTGGTCAATCTGCCTGCCGGCGAGATCGCTTACCGTGGCGACGTTGTCAGGGCTGTGCGGCATCGCGATCATCGGCTCCACCGCACTGAGGTCCAGCTCGATAATCTCATCATATTGTACGCCTGCATCGGCCTGCAGCGGGACCCAGTGAGCTTCGCGCTGCTGGGCGGCGAGGAATTCCCGCGTCCGCTCATCGCTGGGGAATATGCTGGTGGTCGCGCCCAGTTCGGCACCCATGTTAGTTATCGTGGCGCGTTCGGGCACGGTAAGGCTCTCAACGCCAGGCCCAAAATACTCGACGATCTTGCCCACACCACCCTTTACCGAAAGCCGCCCGAGCAGTGTCAGGATGACATCCTTGGCCGATACCCAGGGCGACAGCTCGCCGGTGAGTTTCACGCCCAGTACCTGCGGCACGGCGAGGTAGTAGGGTGCGCCGGCCATTGCCACCGCTACGTCGCGTTGCCCGGGCGCGAGAAATAGACGCCGTATCTGGCGGCCACTGACTGCAGATAGCGGTGGTCATCGGCGTTGCGGAACCCGCTCTGCAGAGTGTTGTGGTCAACATAGGAGACGGAAAGCTCGGTGCGCACGCGGTCTATCCCGATCGCCTCAAGCTGCAGATATGTCATCGTGCCGGTGGCATCCTGGGTCAGCGTCTGGTCAACGCGGATGCCGATCTCGGCGCCCGGGCTAAGGTTCCCCTCTACGAGATGCGCTTTGAGTATCTTCTCAACTAGTGTGCTCTTCACCCCGGTCCCTCCATGTCGGGCGAGATAGCTTCTGACTGAGCCTGCGCCGAAGCGCCCCGTGGTATTGTCCAGTCCCCTATTATAACTCACTCGGCCCTCGCTCGCATCAGGAATGTGGCAACGGAGTCGGGCCGCACCCACTGCTTCGCAGTGGTATGTGTTTAGCGTGGAGCTTGCCGATGGTGACTCGGGCTGGAAGCTGAGAGCTGAGTCTCACCTGAGCTTTGGAAACAGCACAAAGCTCAGGCCGAGCCACGCGTCAGAGGTCAGTTGGCTGAATACGCTAAACAGATACACGCAGTGGGTACGCCTGGGTGCCCTCGCGTTCTCAACTGAGCGTGGCAAACGGCGCCACGCTCAGGCCGACATGCGCGAGGAGATGGAGGTGTGTCATCAGCGCAGGCCGAGAAGAGAAGTGTCGCTGCGATGGACCAGGTCGGCGGCTTCGTCAAGGCTGATAGATATACCCTCGCGCTGTAAGGTGAGCTGCCGGCCCTGTTTGAGGTCGGCGATGATATGCCCCTCGCGGCGCGTCTCGCAGCCCGTGACGGTGATCTCAGCTCCGGCAAATGGGTCTTTGAGGCGGAGTTGACGGTCAAC
>JALGTY010000237.1 GCA_029821145.1 Candidatus Zipacnadia bacterium | reverse complement strand
GGTGACAAACAGCGGCCGCGATGCCTGGGACATTGAGGGTCCGGTATTCGCCAAATACAACCAGCCACACCGCTTCGTGACGATGCCGGCGCGTGAGTTCGGGCACAAGAGCGGCCACAAGAATGTGTATGTCATGGACGACAGCTATGGCGTGCCGAGGCCTGCTACCTGGCAACAACTGTGGGACGAGCTGGTCGGCAAACGGGCCATGGTCATCTCCCATCACACCAATACCCACTCGGAGACCGACCCTCACGAGGCGTGGGGGCCGCATAACCTCGACACCATCAACCCGGAGTTCGAGCGCGTCATTGAGTGGGGGAGGACAACGTCTGTTTCGGAGGCTTCGGGTCATCGGTGCAGAGCGCGCTTGCCAGGGGCTTGCGGCTGGGGTTCGTCGGCGGCACCGATAACCATCGCGGCCGGCCCGGATCAGGTCGCAGCTTCCAGTCCGGCCTCGACTACAACGACTATGTCACCGGCGGCATCACCGGCGTACTGGCGCAGGAACTGACGCGCGAGGCGATCTTCGAGGCCATCTGGCAGCGGCGCTGTTATGCCACCACCGGTGTGCGCATGCTGCTTGACTTCTCGGTCAACGGCCGCGTCATGGGGCAGGAGATCAAGGCCACAGGGGAAGAGGCAAGGGCTGCACGCACGATCGTGGTGAAGGCCGCCGGGACCGCCGATATCGCCCGCGCTGTCATTGTGCGCAATGGGCAAGACGTTCATACATGCGAGGGCAACGGCCGGGTGCTGGAATTGGTGTGGCAGGACGATGCGCCGCTCGGTGAAGTGGTCAGCAAGGAGGGTTGGGCCTATTACTACGTGCGGCTGACCCAAAGCGATGGCAATATGGCCTGGTCCAGCCCGGTGTGGATTGACTCCTAGCCCGCATTATTCATGAGTGAAATGGAATACCCAGCAGGAATTGGACATGCAGACCGTTGATGGGTACATAGAGCGGTTTTGGATAATCTGCGCATTCGAACGACCTCGGGCTGGAAGCTGGAAATGCTGTCGCATTCCCACCTGAGCTTTCTGCTATGCAGAAAGCTCAGGCCGAGCCACGCGTTTGTGAATAATCCGGGCTAGCTGATCGCCAACGGCGCCTGGAAACTGGCGATTTTCCTCTTGCTCATACCTATCATCTCATCGCGATCGCAGGCGGCGTCTTGCTCGCAGCAATAGGAGGGTCGTCAGTCCGGTACACCATCAGGTAGTAGGCCAGAGCTCCAATCCAGCGTGTCAGCAGGATGAGCAGACACCAGATCGCCCGGGTATTGGCATCGGGAAAGTCGCGGCGGGCACAGTCCCATATCGCCAGGGCTGTAACCAGCAAGCTGGCCCACACGAAAACTACCATCCCAAAGATAAAAACGAAATAGAGCAACATGAAAACCAAGCCAAAGACGGGACCGAAAGCTTCCATTGTTCACGACCATCCCTTCAACTCAAGCTGGCGAGGGTCTCCGTCCTCCCGGGGACACCCACACGCTACTATTATGGCACCTGTGATGCACTGTCCTGCTCTGTTGGCGTGGGTCAGGAAGGGAAGTGGGGGTTCGGTGTCGCGGCCTCAGCGCTTGGAGATATAGAAATCCTGCCAGCGGTCGGAATCAACCACCGCGCCTGGCAGCCACTTGGCGTGGCCGTCACAAAAGCTGTAGTTGGAGCCATCGTTGTGCCGCCGCCAGTCAACCTTGTCCCGGAACCTGATGCCGGGCCGCCACTCGGATGTCTGTGTCGGGTAGTAAAGGAAGGTGGCATTGTAGTTACTTTCGCCACAGCAGATAGTCTGCGCCGGGTAGGTGATTTCAGCCAGTTTCCTTGCACAAGAACTCACCCACCACCCTAATTGATAGCCATTGTAGGCATAGCTGAGGCTATAGTCGTCGCTGGGGCAATCGAATGCCTGGTAGTTCTTGATATATGGCTGCAAATGGTCGGTCCAGGGCCATTTCGGCCCCACATAACCGAAGCCATCAGGCATGCGGTAGTTTGGAGTCCCTTCGTCGTAGTCCTGGACGTACATCGCCCACGCCAGTGCGATCTGCTTCTGGTTGTTGAGGCAACTGGTCTGTCGCGCCTTTTCCCGCGCTCTGGCGAACACCGGAAAAAGTATTGCCGCCAGGATCGCGATTATGGCTATTACCACCAGCAGTTCAATGAGCGTAAAACCTCTGCGTCCAAACATCCATCTCACCCCTTCTCTGCCTCCTCGTAGCTATTCGGAGGCATATCCACTTTCACCCGCTATCAATGTACCACTCATCGCCCTGCCGCCGCGAGGGCGTCAGGGCACCAATCCCGGACTGCATTGCGCGGCCTTAGTTAGCGCTTGGAGACGTAGAAATTGGGCCAGTTGGCAGAATCCACCACCGCACCCGCCAGCCACTTGGCGTGCCCGTCGCAGAAGCTGTAATTTGCGCCTTCGTTGTGCCGCCGCCAGGCTACCCGGTCGCGGAAGTCCGGCCCCTCGGGGTCCTCGGGAGACGGATGGTCCTGGGTGGGCAGGTAGAGGAAGTGAGTGCCGAACTTCGTCTCACCGGCCATGAACGTCTGTGACGGGTAGGTAATCTCGGCCAGCGCCAGGGCACACGTGCTCACCCACTGGGGATCGCCGAGATAATAGCCATTGTAGCCGTAGCTGAGTCCGGTGCTTTGTGTCCTTGCCTCCGGGTCGCTGGGGCAGGTGCGCATCTGTTGGTTCTTGACGTAGGGTTCGAGCACTGTGTACCATCGCGGACCCCAACTGTGGTCGGGGGGCACGCCGATGAGCTGGGAGTAAGATGGTACTGACTCATCGTAGTCCTGTGCGTACATGTGCCAGGCCAAGGCCCATTGCTTCTGGTTGCTGAGACACGAGGCCTGCCGCGCCTTTTCCCGCGCTCGCGCAAACACCGGAAAAAGTATTGCGGCCAGGATCGCGATTATGGCTATCACCACCAGCAATTCAATGAGCGTAAAACCTTTGCGTCTTTGCATCTAACTCATCCTTCCGCTTTCACTTATGACAGCAATAAATCCAGCGATTGGATACTCTTGCACATTATACCACAATATTCCATATTTCACGCGCCGATTCCTGCTTTTGGCAGACGGGCGGATGCCTGTCCTGGCGCGGCGCTCTCAGCTTCCCGCCCCAGGCATTTTCCTATACACGATCTGTGATAATATTACCACAGTCTGTGATGGCAAATCTTGGGCCACGGGTGGCGATTACGGAAGTACTCATTATACGGCTTCTAAGGGAGGTTGTGCGCGCTGGGGAGGAGAAGTTACAGGGCGCGGGCTAGTTCCGCCCGCTGCAACAGGCGCGACGCCTGTCCTACCAAAGCGTTGACAGGGAGGGTCATTGATGGCTAAACCAGTGATTGTGCTTCAGCTTTACACCGTACGCGACGCCATGCAGACACCCGCAGAGGTCGTAGAGTCCCTGAGGAAGGTGGCCGACATCGGCTACACTACTGTGGAGAGTGCCGGGTTGGCAGATATGTCGCCGGCCGACTTCCGGAAGGCCTGTGAGGACGCCGGCCTGGAGATTATCAGCAACCACGCCTCCTGGGAAGAAATGCGCGACAACCCGAATACGGTTATCGAAAGTGTGAATGCCCTGGGCGCTAAGTTCGTAGCCAGCGGCTCGCCCGGCGAATACCACAGCGCCGAGGGCTATGCGAAGTTCGCCCGACAAAGCAGCGAGATCGGAAAGAAACTTGCCGGCGCTGGCATCACCTACATGTATCACAACCACGCCCACGAGTACACCCTCTTCGACGGCCGCACCGCGATGGAAATCATGGAAGAGGCTGGTGATCCGGCCTATTTCAAGTTCCAGCTTGACGTCCACTGGGTGCAGCGCGGCGGTGCCAGCCCGGTCGCATGGATTAACCGGCTTGCAGGCAGGCTCGCGACGCTCCACTGCAAGGATATGAGCGTCACTCCGAAGAGCGAGCCGCTGTTTGAGCCGGTGGGCGCGGGCAATCTCGACTGGCCGGCGATTATCGAGGCCGCCCAGGCTGCCGAGGTGGGCTACTACATCGTCGAGCAGGACATCTGCCAGCTTGACTGCTTCGAAAGCGCCGCTATAAGCTACAACAACCTGAAGAGCTGGCTTGGCTAGAGCTGGCGGACAGTACCCTCACGCTGGAAAAAACGGCCACCCACTTAGTGTGGGTGGCCGCTAGTTGTTTCAACGACGTTGAGCCGGCGGTCTTAGCGCCTGGACAGGTACCATTTTGGCACAATTGGCCAGACGCTGCAATAGACCGTGGCCTTGCCCATCCACTTGGCATGGCCGTCGCAGAAGCTGTAGTTGGCTCCTCCGTTGTGCGGATCGAACCGCATTCTGTGGTCTTCCACGCCCGGCGGCTCGATATACGGCCAGCCCTTGCCCTCGCCAAAAATGAAGCATTCCGCAGGATAGGTGACATCGGCGAGCACATACGCAGACTGCGACGCTGACTGCCAGTCGCCAAGATAGTAGCAGTTGTAGCCGTAGCCTATGCGGGACCTGTTCTCGTGGTCGTCGCTGGGGCATTTCCAGACCTGGGTGTTCTTGATGTACGGTTCAATGACCCCGTGGACGAAGACACCGCTGACGTTGTAGCGCGGAATGCGTTCGTCGTAATCCTGCACATACATGTGCCAGGCCAGAGCGATCTGCTTCTGGTTGGACAGACAACTGCTCTGGCGGGCCTTTTCCCTAGCCCTTGCGAACACCGGGAAGAGAATCGCCGCCAGTATTGCGATGATGGCTATCACCACGAGCAATTCAATGAGCGTAAAACCACGTTTCATTTCGACACCTCCTAAGGTCTATTCAGATAGTCACGGCCAAGCTATAATACCATTGTATCATATATGCTTCGTTCTGGCTACTGCCAAACCTGCTGCCGCGGACTTTTTTTCCGTGCTTCCGACACCTCAGCTACGTCGGGCCGAGTTATGATTGGCCCGTAAGGAGGCCATAGTACCGGAACTCGCAACGTGGCTGGCCGCTAGTTGCTGCCATGACGTTGAGCCGGCGGTCTTAGCGCATGGACAGGTACCATTTCGGCACAGTCGGCCAGACGCTGCAATAAACCGTGGCCTTGCCCATCCACTTGGCGTGGCCGTCGCAGAAGGTGTAGTTGGCTCCGCCGTTATGGGGATCGAGCCGCATCCTGTGGTCTTCCACGCCCGGCGGCTCGATATACCTATAGCCCTTCGAGTCGCAAAAAAAGAAGCATTCCGCAGGATACGCGGCCTCGCCTGCGCCGGCCAGCTTCACTGTCCCCGCTGCGGTGGCTAGCCGCGCGACCAGTGGCTGGCGTTAACCACAAAGCCGCGATTGACCGCCTTGGCATGCCCGTCAACAAAGCCGACATTGCCGGTCCAGTTGTGCCGCAGATAGACCGCATGTGACTCGATGAAGTAGGTGTCCGGGAACTCCGGCGGCGGGTTGGGATCCGCATTGTTGAGGTACTGGATATGGCCGCTGGAGGCTGCGGCTCTGGAACTGAGGAGGTGGGGACCACTGTCGCCGATCAGGATGCACTCCGCGGGCCGCTTGATCTCCGCAAGCTTGTAGCACCTGGAGCTGTAGCCCAGGTTGAGGTTCTCCCCATAGCTCAGCATCAGCCTCTGATTGGGGTAGTCCAGACCCGGGAAATACTGTCCATAGGTCCCCATGTCCCAGGATTCGCTAGGACATCGCAGCACCTGGACATTCTTGAGGTACGGCGCAATGCCGAAAAACCAGGTCCAGTAAGTATGATGCACCGGGTTGGGTATATATGAGCTGCGGATGTACTCGTCGTAGTCCTGAGCGTACATCAGAAAGCCCAGGGTGATCTGCTTGACGTTGCTCAGGCAGCTAGCCTGCCGGGCCTTTTCCCTAGCCCTTGCGAACACCGGGAAGAGAATCGCCGCCAGTATTGCGATTATGGCTATCACCACGAGCAATTCAATGAGCGTAAAACCGCGTTTCATCTCGACACCTCCCAAGCCTTATTCAAATAGTTACGACAAACCTTTGATACCACTATACTAGATATACTTCGCCCTGGCTGTTGTCAAACCTGCTGGCTCGGACTTTTTTTCCGTGCTTCCGACACCTCGGCTACGTCGGGCCGAGTTATGATTGGCCCGAAGGGAGGCTGCAAGGGTGCCAACGGAGAAAGAGGTAACTGCGCACGAAGCCCAAACGTGGCGGCAAACAACTACGCGAAGCACAAGGACCTGCTGGAGGACTGCGATGAATGTACGAGCCGGCATAACAATCGCCTGCCTGTTTTGCGCGGTCGCACTG
>JALGTY010000236.1 GCA_029821145.1 Candidatus Zipacnadia bacterium | reverse complement strand
TCATGAATAATGCAGGCTAGGCCATCCTGACTGGCTCCCCGAATGAGGCAACGGGCTGAACCCATCGGGCCGTTTTTCGGCCCCCGAAGACAGAAAAACGCACCAAGAGGTAACACCGCAAGTCATCAAGACACCGCCGCAAGCCCCTCGAGCTAGCCTGGGAATGGCGGAACTCTCTGGGAAGTGGACCAGTAGACTCCGAGGCCCAGTTGGCCGCCACGCTCGGAGTCTCATGTGCTCGGGTGACGCAGGTACTGCGACTCCTGACACCGGCAGCCGCAATCCAGGGAACCATCATCAGTCTCGGGGGTCCACTTCCTCAGCCAATCGTGACGGAGCGGATGCTCAGGGCGATCCTGCCTTTGCCCAAGGGCCACCAGGAGACAATGATAGCTGCACCAATTGCACGTGCCAAACAGGCTGCTGGGTGCAACAAGACGCTGGTTGACTACACACGATAAGGGCTGACTCTTCTCATGACCGATCGTGGCATGTCGGAGGGAGTAAGTCGATTATGTTCTGCTTATGTGCCTCCAGTGCCTTGTGATAGTGACGACTGAACAGGTGCGGAACACACCCAGACTATATCATACGGTGCCCGCAATGTGAAGCTCAACTGCAATATACGAGACACCAAGCTCGAGACTACCACCGATACACCGTGCCCTATCGGACTGCTCCCTAACTTACGGCCTCAAACTGTCCAACTTTCGCTGAGGACAAACAGTGCCACGTAAGAACTGGCACCACTCCATGCCTGCCTATTCTAGCATAGCACCTGTACCCCTTTGCGGGGGACAGGTCAGGGTCGGACGGGGGGTGTCCAGTTTCGGCCATATCGTATGCCCCTTCTCGGCTCGAATCCAGGCGATCAGTCGTAGAAGATTTCCTGGCCGTCGGGGTCCTTGCGATAGTCCGCGGACCGGCACTCGGGGCAGCGAGGAGGAGCGTCGAAGCGGAAACCGCCGGCGCAGTCGCATTCACCACAGAGGTCCTCGACGATCCTATGGTACTTCTCTTCGCTGATCGGCTCGCCGGGGTAATGCTCCTGCACTCGCCGATCGTGCTCGGCGGTAGCCATCGCGTACGGAACGTTGAGGCCCTTCAGGTACCGAAGATGGGGCTCGCCGATCTCCTCGAAGCCAATCGACCTCTCGGCTCCACATCCGTCGCAATGCAGCAAGTGGAAAAGGAAGCCGCCGCCTTCGCGGACGGCAAACCTCACGCCGCAATTGTTGCAGATGGCTCCGGACTCCCTACCCATTCGCGATGTCAGCTCCCTTCACGCTCCAGCCGCTCCCACGCTTCCAGGACCAGCCGGCGGCTATGGCATTCGCCGAGACGGCTGTCCTTCCCGGAAAACCGTGTCGAGATGAAGTCCCTGTGTTCGAATACCACAATCGGGTGAGCTGTGAGCAGCGTCACGTTCCCGGCGAGAATACCAGTGAGGCCCATGAATGTGGCTTATATGAGTTCTCGGGAAGGACAGGAGATCGTATTGGGCGCGTCCGTTCATTGCTGGCTTCCCAGAGCGCCCTCAATCACATCGCCCAGGCCCGCAAGGACATTCGCGTAATGCGCGAAGAACGCAACCGTCTTCTCTCGAACCGTGTCGGGGTAACTCTCGATATCTTCCGGCAGGCACTTGCTCAACTAGGTCCTGACCAGGAAGGCACTGCCTGGATCGTGGTCGACCTCTCCCGCCATGTCGTGTTCGCCGTTCACAATCGCCTCTGCTAGCTGTTTCTTGAGCTCATATCGCTTGCCAGACACCCAAACGTAGAGAACCGGCGGAGTGCCTGAGCCGAAGACGGCGTCAGGCGTGAATTCCTCAACCCCAATCCAAATGGCGTAGTCACCGTCTGAACGCCAAGCCTGATTGGATATGTACACTTGTGTCGTGCCTTTCCGAACAAAGGCCCAGCCATCGCGCCACCAATCCGTTGCTCGCAGGTCCGGCTCGATCGACTCCAAGACAGCGAAGAGCTTCACCCTCAAGCGTTGGGCCGCTTCCAGCAAGTCCTCAACAGTGTCCCAGTCTTCGATGAGTAGGCGGTCCTCCTCAGAGAACTCCGTCATGCGAGCCCACTCCTTTCGTGACGAGAAAGCCTCAATCCAATCCCTAACGATGGTTCTGACCTTTCCGTCAGTGACCTCCGAAAGCGCCTTCTCAAACACCTCCGCGAGCCGAGAGTGCGACAGTGTCACCCACTGCGTGCCTCCTCCACTCACGGGTTGTCGCCCGTCGGGCGTCAGGAAGACTGCGTACTGCCGGTCTTCACTTACACGCAGCTGCTTGCATATGCGGCGCATGTCCCGGAACTCACGGACCAACTGACCGGGACCTTCCTCCGCATGGATCTTGTTTTCCACGAAGATGACGAACTCCCCGAAGCGGTAAGCCATGATGTCCACGACCGACTCCCGACCGGAGATCTCTCTGCGCATGCGATAACGCTCTATGTTGTCCTCTGGGATATCCAAGGCACACGCTCGTGCGAACGCACGCATGAAGAGATTCCCCTGCTGATGGTCACCTTCCGCATCCATCAGCCACGCCAGAAACCGGCTATGCCTCACTTCGTCCGAGGTCAGGTCAAGAAGGGAGAAGACGTTGAAGGTGGGCGGGAGCCGTGGTGGGTCCCAGTCCGTAAGTAAGCCCTGCATCGCCTCCAGGCGCTGTGCGCTCTGCGCAGACCTGAGGGCCCGGAACGCGATGATAAGGGCATCAATCCGCTCTATCGCCGGTAGTTGGCGGCCATGCTTCGCATCCAGTTTCCGCTCTCTCCTCACCCTCGTTGATGAGAAGTCGCGGCTAGAGAAGGACACTCAACCGACGACTTCGAAGCACACGAGCTACAGGTCTGCTGCAGTGATGCGCTGCAGCGTGGTTGGGCCTAGCAGTCCCTGCACGCAAACAGTATTCAACACTGCTGCTGCGTTCTCCTGCTCATTCTCCAAGGAGAGCCTGTTTGTACTCTGTGAGTGTCTGCCTCCTGCGGGCACCTAGCCCAATTACTGCCCCTCTGTACCGCTGGCCTCCGCCTCCTGCGCCTGCTGGTCAAGCCTCTCCCGCAATTCCACCGCCTCTAGCCTTCGCACCTCTGCGATACGCCACCTGCCAAACCTGATAGCAGCATATATCCACGTGCCGGTGCCCAGTAACACAGCGCCCTCCGCTAGCTCCGAGTGTCCTGTGACACTCATAATACCTCGCGCCTGTACCGCCCCCCAGAAATCGATCCATTGGACCCCGTACGGATTATACTCAAGCCTCCGATCCCAAATGACCTGAATCTGGATGCTGCCTTCGGTGTTCGGCGCGCCAAATCGGGCCCAGCGGAGCCAATTACACTTTGCGTCGTGGCGGAGGGCCCAAGCGAATAATGACCATTCCCGGGGAGTAGCTTCAGGAAATGAGAGTGCTGGATCCCCTACGCCATCCTGCGACAGCGCGCATTGCACAACCGACTGATAGCCCCCTCGAATGCCTAGCCTGCAGTGTCTGCAGGTGGCGGCCGTATTGGTGATGAAGCCTTGAGCATGTACGACAATGGAGGCGAGCAAATGAACCAGTCCTTACGCGTGTTGAAGATACTGCGGGAGCTTCCGTGGGCCAGAGGCCGTTCACACAGCACTGCCGCCGCGCTTGCTCGTAGGTTTGCAGTTAGTGAGCGGACGATTTATCGCGACCTTACGTTTCTCCAGGAGGCCGGGTACGCGATAGCCAATGATCGGCAAGGATACTACCTACTGCCTACCGACCAGTGCGTCCCCATTGACTTGAGTGCCGGAGAGATCGCCAGTCTAGTTTATGCTTGCTACTGGATAGAAGATGCCATGCCGGTGGCCCTGCGCCCCGATCTTCGCGCCGTCATAGACAAGCTGACAGCTGCGTGCGGGTCCCCCGATGCCCTGAGCGCGGCTTTGGCTGGCGACGACGGTATGGACATATCTCCACCGCAGACTGACGGCCCGGCTGCTGCAGGCAACATGGCTGTCGCCTTCCAGGCGAGGAGAGCAGGTAGAAAACTGCGTGGCATCTATCGCTCGCCTGATCGAGATGAACGGACCGAACGGGTCTTGCACCCCTACAGCGTGACGTACCGCGGCGATGCTCACTACCTGGTCGCATTCTGTGAATTGCGCTGCAAAGAGAGAACATTTCGTCTGGATAGGTTTGAAGACTTTCAGATACTTGATGAGCTGGCGGACATCCCGGAGGGTTACGATCTTGATGGCCATTTTGCTGGGGCATGGGAGGTCACCAGTGGGCGCCGACAATATGTGAAGATATTGGTGCGTGGCAGAACAGCACGTCGTCTGCGATCGAGCCGTCTTCATCCCAGCCAGCGTGTCGTGCGCAAAGGACACAATGAGATAGAGTTGCATTTCCATGTTGCGCTGACCGATGAGTTTCGCACGTGGGTCCTTGGTCTTGGGCCGGATGCCGTTGTGGTGAAGCCGAGCTCGCTGCGGAAGCAGATGGCTGAGCTCGTCGAAAATATGTCAGCAAATTATTCATCGACCTGACACAGTGCGTCAGCTTAATATGCTATCATAATAGAAAATGCCGTATCGCAAGATTGGAGTTGGGTGTTGGGTAGTAGCATTGTGGACCAACCGCACTCAGACCGTCATAATGACCGAAGTCCGGACGACACCCGCAGATAAAGTCATGTAGAGTGAAGGTTGTATGTCAGACAGGAGGCAGTCCATGTCTGCGGGAGACTTCAGGGAATTCCCTAGTGGCGGGCCTTGCGCCCCATGTGAGCCGATGGAAGCCATGTTTGCTCTTTGGGCGAAGACACAGCAAGGCGAGACTACGCAATACCATCCCCTACTCTGCCACCTGCTTGATGTGGCGGCCGTTGCCGAAGCGTTGTGGAGCCAAAGCCTGCCGGCTGGCACCAGGAGGTTCCTGTGCGAGGCCCTGGGTTTGACAAGTCAGGATGCGGCACGCGCCTGGGTGACATTTCTTGCCGGCCTTCACGACCTGGGTAAGGCTTCGCCTGCATTCCAGGCCAAGTCCGCTGAGCGGAAAGCCGTACTCGAAGCACAAGGCTTCGCTTTTCCCCTTGGCGCGAAGGCCTACCATGGCCTCGTCAGTGCCAAAGTAATACGCGATCTTCTCATGAGCCCTCCGTTCTCACTCTCGCCAATCGCCAGGACGACTGCGAAGGGTCTCGGTATTGCCATCGGCGGCCACCATGGTATCCTGCCGACGGACTCGGATCTGCGGCCTGACCGCCTGGACATGAGAGAGCTCGGAGAGGAGCCCTGGCCATGCGCGCGTGCTGAGTTCTTTCGTCATCTGGCCGATTTCACAGGCGTGCCCGACGACGAATCTCCCTGTGTCAGCAAGGAGCAGATGACCACAGTCATGCTACTTCTGGCCGGGATCACCTCCGTCGCGGACTGGATCGGTTCGGACGACGAGCACTTTCCCTACGCGCCTGCCTGCCACGACCTCCTGCAATATGGCGAACTGGCCCGTCAGAGAGCCCGCGAGGCTCTGCGGCAACTGGGATGGCTGGATTGGCAGCCGACCGGCGGTGAAGCCCCCTTCTCAGTGCTGTTCCCCGACATCGAGCAACCCCGTCCCATGCAAGACGCTGTGGTACAACTAGCCGACGAGCTGCAGGTGTCGGGGTTTGTGCTCATTGAAGCGCCGACCGGCGAGGGCAAGACCGAAGCGGCTTTCTATCTCGCAGACCACTGGAACCGCGCACTCGGGCAAAGCTCGCAGACCACTGGAACCGCGCACTCGGGCAAAGGGGATGCTACGTGGCCATGCCCACTCAGGCTACGGCCAATGCGATGCTGGGACGGTTCCAGGAGTACCTGACAGCGGCCTACCCGGATCAGACTGTCAACCTCCATCTGCTCCACGGTCAGGCGGTACTATCTGACGAGTACCAGCAACTGCAGCAGATCCGGCAGGTGCATGACGACGAAGGCGGTGCCGGGGAGGTCCTCGCGCGCGGATGGTTCACCTGCAGAAAGCGGGGGCTTCTGGGGCCATTCGCCGTCGGCACCATTGACCAGGCCCTGCTCGCCGTGCTCAGGACCAAACACGTCTTTGTGCGACTGTTTGGCCTGGCGAACAAGACCGTCATCCTCGATGAGGTCCACGCCTATGATACGTATACTTCGACAGTATTGGACAGGCTGCTGGAGTGGCTTGCCGCACTCGGCTCCTCGGTCATATTGCTATCGGCCACCTTGCCATCGCATCGGAAGGCCGAGTTGCTCGCAGCCTACGGCGGCCGACAAG
>JALGTY010000235.1 GCA_029821145.1 Candidatus Zipacnadia bacterium | reverse complement strand
GGCACCTGCAGTTCGCTGACCACGCTCAGCGCCACGCCGCCCTTGGCCGTGCTGTCAAGCTTGGCCAGCACCAGGCCGGTCAGGCCGATAGCCTCGTGGAACTCGCGGCCCTGGGCAAGCGCATTCTGGCCGGTAGTGGCGTCAAGGACCAGCAGCTTCTCATCGGCGGCCCGACCCAGTTCGCGCTCGATGACCCTGCCGATCTTGGCAAGCTCGGCCATGAGGTTGTGCTTGGTGTGCAGGCGGCCAGCGGTGTCTATAATGACCACATCGGTGCCGCGCGCTTTGGCGGCCTGCAACGCATCATAGACAACCGCGCCCGGGTCGGAGCCGAACTTCTGCTTGACGATATCGCAGCCGACACGCTCTGCCCAGATTTCGAGCTGTTCGATGGCGGCGGCGCGAAAGGTGTCAGCGGCCACCATCATCACCTGGTTGCCGGCCTGCTGGTACAAGTGGGCCAGCTTGGCGATGGTAGTGGTCTTGCCGGTGCCGTTGACCCCCAGCATCAGTATTACCGTCGGCGGGGTTGGACCTTCGTTCAGGGACTGCTCATAAGGGGTCATCATGCGGCGGATGATGTTGCGCAGCAGTTGCAGCAGACCATCGCCGTCAGTGATATGATCCTGCTGGGCGCGGTCGCGGGCCTCCTGTACCAGATTCACGGCAACGCTCACGGGCACATCGGCTTCGATAAGCGCCTCCTCGAGCTCTTCCATCAGTTCTTCGTCAATATTGGCTCTGCCACGAATCAGATTGGTGACTTTACCGAAAAGTCCCTTGAGCACTTGGTGTCTTCCTTCCGGGGTGGCTGTACGGTATCAGGGCGTGGCGGCCGGTGTCGGCTATTCAGCGGGCACGGCATTGTGCTGTTGCTCGGCCTGTTGTTCTGCCTGCTTCTGTGCTTCCTGCAGTTTGACCGTGATGACTTTCGATACGCCCGGCTCTTCCATGGTGATGCCGTGGAGCTTGTCCACCCGCTCCATGGTGTGGGGGTTGTGGGTGATGATGATAAACTGCGTGTTCTTGGCAAAATCCTGCAATATATCGCCGAAGCGCTCGGTATTGGCGTCATCAAGCGCGGCGTCAATTTCGTCCAGCAGGCAGAAGGGCGAGGGGTTGACCTTCAGCATCGCGAAGAGCAGAGCGATGGCGACCTTGGCCCTCTCGCCGCCTGAGAGCAGCAGCAGATTCTGCGCTTTCTTGCCGGGCAGTTGGGCGATGATATCAACACCGGCTTGCAGCGGGTGCTGCTCGTCGGTGAGGAGCAATTTGGCGTGTCCGCCGTCGAATAAGCGCTGGAACATCTCTTCAAAGGCCTCTTGGACGGCCTGAAACACTTCAATGAACGCAGCTTCGGCGGCCGCGTCAATATCGGCGATGACCTTGAGCAGGTCGTCCCGCGCCTGGCGGAGGTCCTGCTCCTGGCTGGTGAGGAACTCTTCGCGGGCGCTCAGGCGCTCGTATTCGGCAATGGCGCTGAGATTGACGTGGCCCAGGCGGCGGATCTCCGAGCGCAATGCGCGGGCCTCTCTGCGGGCGGCGACCTCATCAAGCCCTTCGTCCTGCACCTCCAGGGCTTGTTCAGGTGTCATGTCGTAGGTATCGGCCAGGCGCTCGATGGTGTTCTGTATGCGGCCCTCTTCCCGCGTGAGAGCTATCTCGGCCTGGTGGAGGCGTTCATTCTGCTGTGTGGCCGCATCAGAGAGCTTGCGCATGCTGGTTTCGAGGGCGGCGACCTGTTCGCGGAGTTGGGCCGCGTTCTCGATTTGCTCGCGCATCTGTTCTTCGAGCCTTGCGACTTCGGCCTCAAGCTCCTTGGTGTCGTCGTCTTCGCCGCCGATGGCCTGCTGAAGCTGCGCCTGTTGCTCCTGCAACTGCTGCTGTTGGGCCAGAGTGCGCTGGTGCTCAGCCGTGATGCGCTCCAGGTCCTCCGTGGCGCGTTGCAAGACTTCCTGCGCTGAATTGAGCCGCTCCCTGACCTCGGCGACCTCGACCTGGCGGTCGGTGAGTTCGGAGCGCATCTGCTCGACAGAAGCATCCGGGCTGACAGAGGCGCGGAGCCGATCAATCTCATCCCTGGTGACGCGGGCTTGCTCGCGCTGTTGC
The DNA here is from genome assembly GCA_029821145.1 of Candidatus Zipacnadia bacterium. GTDB lineage: Bacteria > Armatimonadota > Zipacnadia > Zipacnadales > UBA11051 > UBA11051. Next base: position 3,228 of record JALGTY010000235.1, on the reverse strand, counting down.
GTGCACTCGCCGACGACCTGCTGGTAGCGTTCGGCGGTACGTTCAATCTGGCCTTGAAGCCGGTTGACGTCATCCTGGTTCTCGGCCAGCGCATTGGCCGCAGCTTGCCGGGTGCTGCCCAGATGGCTAACCTCTTTCTCCGCCTGCGCAGCAGAGGTGTTGAGGGTGGCAAGCCCGTCATCGGCTTCCTGCAACAGCGCCCGCTGTCTCTGAACCTCAGCGTCAAGTTGCTCTTCTGTCTGCCAGAGCTCGGCCAGGCATGTACGCAGGCCCACAAGCTGGTCTTCGATATTGTCCAGTTCCCGCCTGCGACCGAACGACTGTGTTCCGGGGACATCTGTGGGCCCGCTGCGAATGGCACCGTTCCTCTCGACAACAACACCTTCCACCGTCACCATGCGGTAGCGGCCGGCAAAGCGCTGGAAGGCGTCCAGCGCCGTCGGGAGGTCCGCACACACTACCAAATCACCCAGCAGGATTTCGAATACCCGGGCGAACTCCTTGGGGTACTTGACGAGCTGGTCGGCGATGCCCAGGACCTTGCCGCTCATGCCCGAAAGCCGAGGCCCACTGGTGTGGCCCACGCTTGCCGACATCGGGAAGAAGACCGCGCGGCCCAGGTCCTCGGATCGCAGGTATGCCACAGCGCTGACGGCCTCCGACTGGGAGGTGGTAATGACCCAGCCGAGGCGGTCGCCCAGTCCGGCCTGGATGGCGGTCTCCAACTTGGCCGGCACATCGAGCAAGTCGCCGACAACGCCACGCACGCCGGACAGCTTGCGGGCCTTGGCGGCGGCGATGACGGCACGCAGGCCCTCGGGGTAGCCCTCGTAGGCCTCGCGCAGCTCGGTCAGGACATCGCGGCGCTCCTCCAGCCGACTGATGGCCGCGGCAAGCTGCTCGCGCTTGGCCCGGTGATCTCTGAGCAGCGCCAGTCCAGCGGCCAGAGCCGCTTCACACTGCCCTCTGGCTGCCGCAGCTTCCTCCAGGGCCTCATTGATCTGCTTCCGCTCCTGATTGGTCTGCTCGATATCAGACTCAAGCCTGCCGACGCGCTGCTGCAGGGCTTCCTGCTGACGCTGCACACGCTCGGCGCGCTCTTCGAGGTCGGCTTGGAGAGCTTCGAGAGCCGCGGCCTCGTTTTCCAGAGCCGCGACCTCACGCAGCGCCTCATTGCGCTTCTCGACCAAATCCGATATGCCCTGCTCTCTTTCTTCGTGGCTCAACTCGGCCTGCTCGCACAGCTTCTTCTGTTCATCGAGGGCGACCTCCGCCTCGGCAAGCCGGTCAGCGAGTTCGTCGCGCCCTTGCTGCAGCTCCTGTATCTGACTATCTAGTAACTCGACGCGCTGCTGCTGAGCCTTGATGTCTGCCTCGACCGCGGCCAGTCGCGTCTCGGCCGCACGGAGCCGTTCCAGGTTGACGGCCCGCTCCTGACGTGCGTCAGCGGCCCGCTGACGGGCCTCGGCGGTGACCAGATGCGATTTCTCCAGCGCCGAATCCTTCTGATCCAAGGTCGCCTTCAGCTTGCTGTGCTCCGCCTCGATTTCCGAGATCTTGCCACGGGTTGCTGCCAGGTCGGCTTTGGCGATCGCCGCATCGTTCGCCGCTTGACCACGGTGCTCGTTGAGCTTCTGATAGTCGCGCGAGAGCAACTGCAATTCCAGAGTGCGCAGGCGGTCGTCGAGTTCCTTGTACTGGCGAGCGACCTCCGCCTCTCGCTCCAGCGGTTCCCGCTGGTTGCTGAGTTCATAGACGATGTCGGAGATGCGGGTGAGGTTGGCTTCGGTGCGCTGTAGCTTGCGGCTGGCCTCGTCGCGCCGGATGCGGTACTTGCGGATGCCGGCGACCTCTTCGATGAGTTCGCGGCGGTCCTCGGAGCGGATGCTTAAGATCGCAGCAATCTCGCCCTGGCCGATGACCGAGTAGGCGCCAGGCCCTACGCCGGTGCCCAACAGCAAATCGCGAACATCGCGCAGGCGGCAGACCGACTTGTTCATCAGGTACTGGCTCTCGCCGGTGCGGAACAGGCGTCTGGAGATGTTGACTTCGCTGAAATCGGTGGGGAGTCGGCCGTTGGTGTTGTCGAAGGTCAGCGAGACCTCGGCCATGGAAAGCGGACGGCGGGTGTCAGTTCCAGCGAATATCACGTCCTGGGAGCTTTCGGTGCGCAGGGTCTTGTAGCTCTGCTCGCCGAGTACCCATAGGACAGCGTCGCTGATGTTGCTCTTACCCACCCCGTTGGGGCCGACGATAGCGGTGATGCCCGCTCCGAAATCCAGCTCGGTGGCATCCGCAAAGCTCTTGAAGCCACGCATCTCAACATTCTTCAGATACACTCTATCATTGCCTCACTGTGTTGTTCGATATTTGCTGTCATGTTGACCGCAGTGTTTCAGCCGTCCGCGATGTCGCCACACAGCCGCTGTCCGCCGTGACGCCGGCCGCGCGGGACATTCCTACACGTTTACCCTAAGCTAAGCGGCCAGCCGCCACGCTCTCGCAGTCGGCGCCGGGCTTCAGCAACTTTGCACTTGATATGGTCGTTGTTCCGCGAAATGATGGCCCCCAGAAGCAGTAAGGGCAAGAGGAGGCAGCCACCAGAACAGACAGCCAGCAGGACGAGTATCCATGGCTGAGCAAGAAGCCAGCCGCGCAAGGGATAATAGACCGTCGTACCGCACACCGGGCACCAGTACTTCTCAAAACCCAGCGGCGATATATCCGGCACCTGTCCTGACAGCGGCTCCAGGCACTGGGTGCATACCACCTCGGTGTTCGTCCCGCTCTCTATAGACATGACGCAACCGCTTTTTCGCCGCTATCTTGTCAGCGCCCGGCTCTATCCGCGTTGAGCTGATTGGCCCTGCATACAGCTATTGCGGCTGCTCAAAATGCACCAATGCGCCACAGTGGGGGCACTTACCTCTGGTATCAGCTTGTATCAACATGGACATTCCCTATCTGCATAGCCGACTGATTATACCAAGCGGACGCAGATATGGTCAAACTGTTGACCTCCTGGGGGTGCGTATACGAATTCTGGGTAGAACCTTTCCCGTGTCGCATCAGGGGGTCGTCCGTAGGGGCGCAATTCATTGCGCCCACTCAACAGCGGGGTGGAGGGCGTGATGAATCACGCCCCTACGACGGCCACAGGCTGCCTTTCCTAGCTACCGACAATTCCTACACGGAGCCAGACGTCAAGAGGCCGCTCAGACCGTAAGA
>JALGTY010000234.1 GCA_029821145.1 Candidatus Zipacnadia bacterium | reverse complement strand
CCGGCCGCTTCTCGCGGCGGATATCGGTCGCCAGCAGTAGCACGGACGGCTTGCTGTCTCGATCACGCTCGAACCCAGCCTCGGCAACATATTTCGGGTCGTTGATCATACGCTTGAAGTACCGTGGTGAGCCCGGATCGAGGCTTAAGTCCGGGAAAGTCACGTTGGCGTCTAGGTGCTGCTGGTGGACGTCGTTGCGAGTGGTCAGGTCGAAGGTTCCCACCTGTGCACCGGGCTGCACGGTGACCACCGTCTTGTTGTTGTAGTTGTTACGGATGGACCGGAGCATGACCGCATCGTGTCCCTGCGCATCCTTGAGTACCAGCCGGGCCTGGGTGTACTTGCCTGCGATGCTCCACAGAGGCCGGGCCTTGCGGCCCTCGCGGGCAGCGACACGGTCGTCACGCGTCTCAATAACTGCATTCGCCACCCGCACCAGGCGTCGCAGGTAGTCTCGGTCTCGGGTGGCCAGGTACATCTCAATATAGCCGCGAAGCATATAAGCTTCGCCCCACGCCAGATTGCTTGCCGGCGAATTGGCAATGTCGCGGTGCTCTTCGATCTGGCGGTCCATTTCATCGAAGTGCGCGCGGGTGAAGGCCATTCCAGCATCGGTGGCGCCCATATTAGCTGTCCTCTGTTCCACCTGCTGAGAGCCGACAGAAGCCGCCTGCGTGGGTGTCGCTTGTGTGGAAGCCTGTTGCTGTGGCGGCTCTAGAGGTAACCCCATCCGCTCCAGCGCTTTTCTTGCCGCGATGCCCTTTTCCGCATCGGGGCCGAGGCGTACCACTTCGCGAAAATGTGCGGCCGCGCGCTGCGGGTCGTTTTTCGCGACATATACCCACGCCAGCACCCAGTGAGCATCTACGTAGTCTTTGTCCAAGTCAAGAGCTTGCTTGAGTTCAAGGATGGCCTTGTCATAGTCCTTTGCCTGCTTGGCTTCGAGACCCGCTTGGTAATGCTCCTTCGCTTGTTCCGAGGGTGCAGCCAGGACCCCACCTGCCAGCGCCAGTAATGCACAGATGAGAGTGGCCCAGGGAAATGCGTGTCTCATTACCAGAACACCTCCCCCGCAGTATCGGAGGCCGATGGCAGGGAACCTCTTCGCCAACTTGAGCATGGGCCGTTGTTGTCTGCCTTGAGGATCCAGAACAGGTGCAGACGTCGTCCGAGCCATCTTACTTCCTCCCCAGTTAGTGATGTATTGCCGGAAACTCCCCATGTAGCTTCTTAGCTATTTCGCCTCACCTCCGCAAATGTCCTCCGTACATGCGCGCAAATGTCTCTCAGTGCGGGGAGTTTTTCGCTTAAGTTACATGGCGGCAAGCCGAAGTTTACACTGCAAGTCTCAAGTTCTAGTTCTAACGGAGCATCTGTTCTAGTTCTAACGGAGCATCTGGATCGTATAAGGCGGCAGGAGGCGAATTGCAGTTGCGTACACGAAATTGGCGCGCACCAGCAATCTGGCTGCTGTGTATGGCGGCGGCAGTCATCTGCAGCAGTGTCGTGTCAGCAGGAGTGGTGATTTCGGCTGAGCGGGTGGGACGTGTCTTCTACCCGGGCGAAAGCGTAAGGTTGTTCATAACCGCGGACTGCGCCAGGCAAGATGCCACTTTCCAGGTGCATGACTATTTCGGAAAGCACTGGTATAGCGGCAGTGCGGTAATCGGGGAGAATTCCTCAACACAGATCGAGATCCCCCGCCGATTTCCGTTCGGCTGGTATCAGTTACGCCTGCTGGTTGACGGTGAGACGGTAGATGATGCGTTCTGCGTGATACCTCGGTGTTACACGCACAGCCTCGGGGATGACGGGCTTTTCAGCCTGCAGACCTATACCATAGATGAGCGCCAGTATGCCGCCGCGGCACAATTGGGCATCAAGTGCTTCCGGGCCGATGTTCCGTGGCCGAATGTTGAGAGGGTGCAGGGAGAATACGACCTGACCTTTCTCAGAGAGCAAATGAGGCTGTGCAAGAAATATGGGATACAAATGATGCTATTGGTGGGCTACACTCCTCCCTGGACAGCAGTGGCGCCGATGAATGGACCTGATGACTGGGTACGCACGGCACCTTTCACATGGCATCCGCGTGACCTGGGACGTTGGGCGGCGTTTGTCCAGAGAATAGTAGAAGAGACCCGTGGCAAGACGATCACATGGCCGTCAGCAGAGATCCTGCCCGAGGGGAGCAAATACCGCAGCCAGACCTTGCCGGTGGTGCAGAGCTGGGAGCTGTGGAATGAAGCTGACTTGGTTTTCTACTATGGGAGTTGGGGCCGGTATCTAGACATGTTGCGCGTCTTCCACTGTACGGTCAAACGGGCGTTTCCGGACACTCCGGTGATCTACGGCGGCTCCGGCGGGAACTGGTACCTGATGTGGATCACAGTTGCGAACCAAGGACCGCTGTACTTTGACCGATTGGCTTTCCACCCCACCGGCGACGTTGTCTCCACGCTGAGCGCCTGGTATCGGGGAGTGTTTCAACTGCCCTGGATTGACGGCTACCCGCGCGAGAACGCGATTAACGAAGCGTATTTCCAGTACGCGGACACCGGAGTACGTTATGAAGAACATCAGGAAGAGCCTGGTGATCTGTACAGGATACGCACGCAGTTAATGTTCTGGAATCAAGATAACTGCTTCCGGTCCAGTTGCGTGAACCAATGGATAGCGCAGCCGGATGCCCCGTACGCGCATAATGCGATGCTCCTAGAGAAAAACGGCGGGCTGGTGCCGACGCCGCTGTATGTGGCCTTTGCGGGAGCGCGGTTCTGGCTGTCGAATGCCACCTATGTCGGGCCGGTGAACCTTGGGCGAAACGTGGAGGCCCATGTGCTGCTGAAACAGGGCAAGCCGCTGGTCATAGCCTGGTCCGTCAGCTCGGCCCTGGTGAGGATACGCGTGCAAGGCCAGGCGCGACATATCAATGTGATGGGGCGTGCGGTGAAGGCGAAAGGGCGGGATAGGCTGATCAGGAGAACGCGACGCTCGCCGTTTATAGTTATAGGCGCTCATCCGAGCTACCTCAGGGAAGCCCTCAAGAAGCGCTACGAGCTCTTTGCCCACACCCGGTTTGGTAATGATGCCGGCTATACGATCTGGTATGGCGCTGACGAACTGATGGATGAGGTGAAGAACTGGACGCACGACGGCTTTGAGGAACGCCTCGACGAAGCCATAGAAGAAGCAGCGCAGCGGTTGGTCAAGCACCCGCAAGAGGGCCCGGCGGCCCTTGAAGATGCCATGATGGTCTGTCAGAGCGGAATGTTGCAGACGGCCAATAAGTGCAAGGCCGATGGCGCAGTCGCGCCAGGGGCGATAGCGACCATCTACCGACTGGCCAGGATTGAGGAGTGGCTGGGGGCGATTGCCGATGACCGGAGTCTGTTGTGGGGTACCTATCGAGCGCCGCGCAGGGAGATAGATCTGTACAAGAAGCGGATAGTGCTGAGGAAAGGCCAATTGGCGCACGGTGACGGGGATGCTGAGCCGGCCTTTGCGCGGCAGTTGCTGGAGCGGGCGGAACAACAGTTGAAGCGTGCCGAGCAGATCGGCCGCAAAGGCGCGCTGCGGGCCGCGAAGAGTGAAATATGGGCGGCCGAGCATGTGCTCAATGTGCAAGAGCCGGTCGTGCGCCGCGTGTTCATAGCGGCAGATTTCACAACCGCCGTGCAACTTCGCAAGGCACATCTATTGGAAGCCGACGCAAACCATAGCGTCACGGTGAAGGTCCATAACTTCACTAACCGGCGAGTCACAGGCGAACTACGAATGTCAATTCCGGATACCTGGGCAGCCGACATGCCACTGGAAAGCGACTTCTCGGTTGATAGCCAGGCGATTTCTGAGCCGATAGTGCTCGAATTCAGCATTCCGGGCGGCCCGCCGCCGTGGGAAGAGATAACACCGTGGGGGCCCAGCGTGATCAATCTGGAAGTGCCGCCGGGGCTCCAACCGACAGGGGATGTCATCCTTGAGGGAGAGCTTGGGGATGGCACGGAACTGCTGCGCGTGCTCTATCCTGTATTCGTGGGGCGGCTGCGTGACCCTGAGGCCGCCTCAGCCCACATCATGGGCACTAAGCGCGTACCGCCCGCTGAGCGCAGAATGACCCCACCAGCATACGGAGTTAGTGGCAGATAACACCGCCGCGCCTTTACAAAAGCACCGGCCTGTGATAGGATATGCCCAGCGACGCGCGGTGGAGCAGTCTGGTAGCTCGCAAGGCTCATAACCTTGAGGTCGCAGGTTCGAATCCTGCCCGCGCTACCAAACGAATTCAGGGGGATACGGGTACAACTCGTATCCTCTTTTTTCGTGCCTGCACAACCGTCTGCCTCGTCATTTTCCGTGAAATCGACGACCTCTGGCCCTGGGCAGTGGCGGCAGGTTCGCAAGCCAGACACCGCGAAGTGGTACGAAGCTGTATTCAGCAACCAAGGAGAAGTGCGTAAGATGACCGATATCGGTGCTGCTCAGACGATGATCGCAGTGGTGTTGCATGCGCCCAACGATCTGAAGGTGGAGCAAGTGCCGGTGCCACAGGTGCGGGCCGGTGAGGTGCTGCTGAAAGTCGGCGCTTGCGGCATCTGCGGCAGCGACCTGCGCTACCTGGTGGGGGAGAACCCCTGGGCGAAACATACTCTCGGCTACGAGCATCCCAACCCGCCGGATATGATACTGGGGCACGAGATCGGCGGGACGGTGGTGACAGACGAGATCGAGCGGAGGGTCGGGGTGCTCTCGTTTAGAACCTGCGGGGAGTGCCGGTATTGTCGCACGGGCCGGCCAAACTTGTGTCCCAATACGCAGCATCTGGGTCATGGTGCAGGCTGGGAGGGCCAGAATCCCGGCGGCATGGCACAATACTGCCCGGTGTGGGAAGATTATCTCTTCGATCTGCCTGATGAAATCGGCCTGGATGAGGCGACTTTTCTGGATGGCTTGGGAGTGGCTGTGCACGCGGTCGCACGGGCCGATATTGTGCCCTCAAGTGCGGTGCTGGTCTTGGGCGCAGGGCCGATTGGCTTGAGCATTGCGCAGGTTGCGGTCGCGCAGGGAGCCAGGCGCGTGGTCGTGACCGACGTCTATGAGACGCCGCTGGAGTGCGCGAGAGAATTAGGGCTGGGGCCGTGTCTTAATGTTGCAGGTGCCGACGTGGAGGCCGTCGTGGTCGAACTGAGAAAGGCCGGTGGGGAAGAGGGGTTCAGTGCGGTCTTTGACACGACCGGACAGGCGGCCGTCCAGCAGCAGGCGCTGGATGTGCTTGATCGTGGCGGGACGCTGGTAGCTGTGGCTGGAGTGGCTGAAGGGCTGGTTCTGGACCAAAGCAGCCTGGCGGGTGAGCGCCGGTTAATGACGTGCAGCAACAATCTTGTCAAAGACTTCGAGATAGGTCTCAAGCTGCTGGTAAGTGGCGAGGTACGGGTCAAGCCGATGATCACCCATACTTACAGCTTGCGGGATGCCGAGCAGGCATTTGCAACAGCGTCAAACAAGCACGAAACCGGGGCAATGAAGGTCGTTCTGGTGCCGTGATGGCGGTCCTGAGCCCATTGCCTCTGCCAGTGAGAGAGGGGCAACGACCGCCGGAAAAAGGGGACAGACCCTTTTTCCAACGCGTTGGTGGATGTTTCGGGCCTAGCTATCATTGCCGCCGCTCGGCTTTGGCTCGGACTTGGGGGCTTTCTCAGACTTGGCGGCAGGCTCGGATTTCGCCGCGGACTTGGGGCCGGCGCTGTTGTAGTCGTTGACGTGGAAGCCGCTGCCCTTGAAGATGATGACCGGCGGCGAGAAGACTTTGTGGACTTTGCCTCGGCAGCCCTTGCGGGGGCAAGTCTTGGGCGGCTCGTCTGAAAGAGACATCAGAATCTCGAACCGCTGGCTGCATTTATTACACTCAAATTCGTATATGGGCATATCTATCTAAACCTTTGATGGCTGGAGTTTCTGGCGTATTGCAGTCAAACACCAGGTCATTTTAGCGCGCGGACAAGCGTGCGTCAAGACTTTGGGCGAATAACTGGCACTCCAAGCGCGAGAGTGCTAAATAGCGGGCGACGCCAATTGCGCAGGGATGCGGGAAGGTGATGGGATAGGATGTGTCGAATACGTCTAACCACTAAGCGTCTGGACGCCGTAGCGCCCCAGTACGTGATTTCGGGGACGAGGTGAGGATATGAAGGAGCAGCTTGACCTGTTATTCGAGCTGCAGCAGATAGATACCAGTATAGATGATGCCAGCAAGCGCCTTGCAGGGCTGGATGACGGCTCAACCAAGCGCGAGGAACTGGAGCAGCAGCGCGCGGAGTTAGCGGAGATGGAAGCCACACTGAAGCAGACGGATTCGCAGCAGTTGGACAAGGAGCTGGAGCTGGAGAGCACCGAAGAGGAACGCGCGCAAAAGTGGTCGCGGGCGTACGGGGGCACCATTTCCGACCCCAAGGAGCTGGCATCGCTCGAAAAGAAGATCGAAGAGCTGCAGCGACGCAAAGGTAAGCTCGAGGACACCTTGCTGGAGCTTTACGACAACTCCGAGCAGCAGGCCGCGAAGGTCGAACAACAGCGGGAGACAGTGGAGCGGCTGGCAAAGGAACTGGAGGCCACGGTGGAGAACTTCGAGCGCGTTTCGGCAGAGCTTGAGGCGGTAATCGGGGAGGCCCAGCAGCAGCGGACGGCTGTAGTAGAAAAGCTGGATGAGAAGCTACTGGTAGACTATGAGAACATCAGGGAGAAGAGCGGCGGGCTGGCTGTGGTGGCAGTCAGCGGGAGGCTCTGCACCGGCTGCCGGGTGAGCATCTCGGTCATGCTGCTGGAGGAGTTGGAAAAAGGCAAGAAGCTGGTCAGATGTGAAAACTGCCGCAGAATCCTGCACTACGGTGAATAACTCGAAAAAGGGAAGAGAATCTTTTTCGTAAGGCTCGGTCCGCTTTTTCTCTTTATCCGAACTGGACCATGTATCCGCCGAGGATGTCCGGGCCGAGAATTGCCATTATGATCCACGATATGCCCCCGGCAAGCAAGTCCCCGAAGGCCAGCCCCAGGAAGAATGGCATAAGCTGCCGGTAAAGCCTCGCTCCACCCAGGCGGTGGACGACCCCCTTGATCAGCCACGTCACAAAGAATGACCACCACAGGCAGTACCCGTAACTGGCGCAGGTTATGTAGCCGATGGGATGAAACGGCACCCTCAGCCAGGCCCAGCGCATGATTACCAGCGCGAAAGTGAGCAGCGCGCCGCCGACCATGCCGATGACCTGAGGCGTCATGGGGCCGCTGGGCAACTCTACAGCGCCTGAGCTACGCGTCCACTGGGTTACAGCGCAGCGGACGTTGTAGCCGCCCATTGTGGTGCCACCATATAGCGCGGTTGCGCCGAAGCGGTAATAGTCGGTGAGGATGAAGTAGAAGCTCACAATGCAGGCCAGCACGAAGGTAATCATGATTACCGGTGGTATGATGCGTGGATTGATTTCGGCATCATCGGCGAGTTTTTCGTTCTCCGCATGGTAGCCGATCTGGGGGCCGAAATAGCCGCGCGCCATCCACGCGAAGGTGCTCAGGACGGCGAATTTGCCGAGGTTGGGGCCGTGTACCAGGGGCCGGGTGCCGATGGCATACATCATTGAGTCCAGCGGGCTGGGGGGAGTGCCCCACATCGTGGGAATGCCCGCCTCGGCGCGAATGCGCGAATAAACCAGAGGGACGCTCATCAGCAGGAAGAAAAAGACAAACGAATAAGCGACCGGCACGTGCAGGACATGAGACCAGATGAGCAAGCCCACAAAGCCAGCGACCGTGCCGAAAACTGCGAACCGATGAGGAAGCGGCTCGTCGGAATCGTCCATCGGTTCGCCCTGACCTGTAGCGACGCTTCCCAGGGCATGGCGGATGATCTTGCCGATCTCATGTCGGCCGATCCAGAAGATGATGAAGACCATGGCAAAGTACCCGCCAGTGACCTGCTCACTCCTGAAGGGGAAGCCGGGGGCGGCGGAGATGCCGAAGATGTTCGACAGGACAATCAGAGTGGGCTGCATGAGGTAGAAAAACCAGCCCGAAAAGAGTATATCCAGCGGCACGAAGTAGGCAAGACCGATTACCTGCGGACGGTGAAAGAACCCCAGATAGCCGCCATAGGGGGCCCACGGATACTCCGTGAAAACCTGGGATGCCCAGTAGGAACGGTCCATAAGGGCCATCACCGCAGGATTATAGGAATGCGCGACATTGAGGACGTGATGGATGAAAACGATACCCATGGCGATCCAGACCAACGGATTGCGGAAAAAGGGCGCTCTGCTCCCAGGCGCTTGCTTCTCAACGATGCTCAGCGGTATGAAGAGCAGCGGATAGCGGAGCCGCTCGTTCTCGACCCACTGCTTGCGGAAAAGTGTGACCAGGCACATGCCGGTGAAGACGAACAGCGTCATGAACAGCGTCCACATCCCCAGCGGATAAAGCCACGGGCCCCAAGGCACCCGACCGTTGTCGCTGCCCTCGTACATGGTGCGGATCACTTCGTAGTCGTGCGGGTAGAACCACTGCGGCATGGCGTCGGCGAGAAGCATGTAGTTGTTGTCAGGAGCGGCAAAATAGACCGGGGCGGTAATCCAGGGCACCAGCATCTCGAGGACGCCGAAGGTCACCGGCGGAATTGCAATCACCAGGACCATGAAGACAAACAGGAGTTCCTTCTTGGTGAAGGGGCCGCCACGCAGGCGCCTGGTCAGGGGTACGAGAGCGACCAGCAGGAGCAGACAGAAGATGGCGGGCACTGGTGGCACCGACAGCAGGTACACCGGCGCATAGATGAGGCCCGGCGCTTGCACCAGGCTGGCCTGGTGCATCCAGAATATCGCAGCAAGCGACAGGATGACAGCGAGTATCACGGCACGCAGCGTCAATACAAACACCTGTCCGTTCGATTGCACAGCGGGGATCTGGTGCGACGAGAAGATGGTTCGCTATGGAGGGTGGGGGAACCTTCCTGTGAGCCAAACGGGGACAGGATTTGCCAAGCTCACTGATTTATCGTAGTTAGCCGAACTGAACCATGTAGCCGGCGAAAATGTCCGGGCCGAAAATGGCCATTATGATCCACGATATGCCGCCGGCAAGCAAATCCCCGAAAGCCAACCCCAGGAAGAATGGCATCAGTTGGCGGTACAGTCGCGCCCCGCCGAGCCGGTGGACAAGTAGCTTGATTCCCCACGTGGCCATGAACGGGAACCACAAGCAATAGCCGTACCAGATGCAGCTTACGTAACCGATGGGATGGAAGGGCACGCGCAGCCAGCGCCAGCGCGCGACCACCATGGCTATAACCAGGACCGCACCGGCAAGTGCGGCCATGATTTTCTGGGGATGTGGGTCGGCCGCAACATCAACGGCGCTCGAAGCCGAGCGCCACGAGCGCACCGCCACCAGGACGTTGTAGCCGCCCATCGTGGTGCCGCCGTGAAGCACGGTTGCGCCGTATTTGTAGTAGGCACCCAGAACGAAATAATAGGCCAGAAGG
>JALGTY010000233.1 GCA_029821145.1 Candidatus Zipacnadia bacterium | reverse complement strand
TGCCGGATGCCAGATGTCCCAACTGCGGTTCTCAGTATGACAGAGCCGCCGCTCCGAAATTCTGCCCGGATTGCGGTGGTGCTATCGGGGCGGAGGAGACCCCCGGTGACGTACTACCCAACTGCGTCCACTGCGGGGCGCGGGTAGAACCCTCCCACAGCTTCTGCATGAAGTGCGGTCGCCCGGTGCAGGCAGCCCCCGATCAACCGCCACCCGCGTCCCCACCTCCGGCCGCAGCATCAGCAGAACAGGCCGCGCCGGCCGCCGCCCACGACAGCCTTGCGAGTTGGGCGCTGGGGCTCGGCCTCGGGAGCATCGTTCTCTGGCTCCTGGGACCCTTCGCGTTGTGGTGCGGAATCCGGTCGTTGCGCGGCGGGGATTGGCGCGCGCGTGCGGGACTGGTGCTGGGGATACTCGGCACGCTGGCTCTGTTTGTCGGTATCCTGGCGGGAGGGTGCCTTCTGATGGACAGTGCAAGCACCACCGGTCAGTCTGCGGGCGCGCCCGCGGCTCCGGAGGCGGGCCTGTTGAGCACACTCACCGGCGGGCTGCTCGAGCCGCCTGAGCGTGAGATCGTCGAGCGCGCTGCACTCTCGGCGGACCAAAAGGAGTTCGTCGATGACTACGGCTACCCGAATACCTTTGCCGTGGCTTTCGACGACACCGGGCTGAGAACTGAAGTTTGGGAGTACTACACCTACGCGGGGACAGACCCGGTCCTGCAGTCGGCCTTTCAACCGCGGCGGCTGTATTTCGAGGACGGTGTGTTCGAGGACGCCGAGGACCTCGCGGAGGTGCAGGGGGCCACATTCCTGGACTACCGGCCGACGGAGTTTGATGCGGCCCTCACCGAGACGCAGATGAAAGACATGATGGGGGAGCCATCCGAGACTCGCGAGTTGAATATGCAGCAGTACGGCGAGGTCACCGTCTTCAACTATCACAAGCAGATCATGTTCATGTTCCGCGAGGGGAAGCTGCTCGGCGTCATGGATTTCATGACCCGGCCGGAGCAAGGGAGACAGAGCGATGCACAGACACAGTGAACGAGGAGGCGCCACCCTGATCGCCGGCGCTGTTGGCCTGGCCATGCTGATTATCACCGGTATCGGGATCGTTATGAGCAAGACCGACAGCAATATCGAGAAGGATGCGCTGAAAAGGGTTGAGGAGGTCGCCAATGACCCGCGACTTAAGGGTACCCGCGCGCAGCGGGAGGCGGCTGCGGCCGCGCCCGGACAGCGGAGGGAACAGCGGCTGGCCGACGGTAAGCGGGCCCTCAATGTGCTGGGCGCAGGTGGCAAGGCCGTTGGTGATACCGTTGAATATATCAACAACGTTGACGAGGCCACCAATATATATGCCGAGGAGCTGTACGGGAAGTCACCGGGGCGGGTCAAACTGGAGAAGATCAGGGGCCGGGCCGCCGCGATGCAGAGACAGATGAAGAAATGGCAGGCCCCGGACGGCTTGCAGCAGAACTCCGCGCTCATCACGAAGATGCTTAGAGACAGCGACAGGCATCGGGACTACCTCGGCAGAGGGCAGAACCTCGCTCGTGAGCGCAAGCTGTACCCCAAATGGAGCAAATTGAGCGACGATGAGTTCCGTGACAAGTCGGTTGAGAACCAGCTCAGCAGCCACGTCTTGAGGTCAGCACGGGGATACAGCCTCGTGGAGCAGGAGCTGAACGATGCGGGACTCAAGGCCACCCCGGGCAAGGTCAATGCCGTGCTCAAGAAAGCAATCATGGGCGACAAAGGCGGCAGCGACGACTTCGACAAAGCGCTTGCTGCAGCCATCGCCGCGGCCACCTCGCTGGCGGACCTTGATGGAACCTACTCCGGGAGCTACTCCGGGGGCTCAAGCGGGAGTTGTCATGTCACCATCAGCGGCACACGTGTCTCGATCAAGCTCTTCGGCTCAGGTGAGAACAAGATGGGAGCCTTCAGCGCCGATGTGGGCGGGTCGGGAACGTGCAACCGCGAAACCGGCAGCTTCAGCGGCAAGTTAAGCGGCACCGTGGTGAACCAATGGGGTAGCTTCGGGTGCGGCGGCAGCTTCAGTGGCGCGGTCGCAAATAAGGTGGCATCGGGGAACTGGAGCGCCTCCGCACGGAAGCTACCCGCAAGCGGCACGTTCAGGGCATCCAAGTAAGCGCCAGCAAAGCATGGTTTCCACCTGCGCGTCCTGTGCCGGGGCCATGACGCTGAGCGCAAGCCGGTTTTGGGCGCTCGCCGCTATCAGCGACGCCTGCCGCTGATGGCGGACACACTCAATGGTCTGCTGGGCGCGTGGCTGGCGAAGGCGTCAGCACCCTCAGTTCCCCCCAAGGTCCCGCCCGAGGTGCGCTTTTGCCGGCACTGCCGGGCCGAGACGGTACCCGGCGCATGCTTCTGCAACGCCTGCGGCCGCGAGCTGTAGCCGACAGCGAGGAGGACCAAAATGTTCTGCACAGAGTGTGGCAAGACGGTCCCGGACGAATCCCAGTTCTGCCCGTTCTGCGGCACCGAGCTTGGGCGGGCGGCGGTGCCTGCGCCGGCACCGCCGCCGGAGGCAACCGTGCCCCTGCAGTCACAACAGCCGCAACCGCCACCTCCCCCGACGGCGCCCCCGCACCGGGCGCAGCCGTCGGGCAGCGGCACCCTCATCGCCGTACTGGTGGCCGTGGTGTTTGTGTTCCTGGTGCTGGGGGGGATAGGGGCGTACATCGTCATCAAGAAGCTCGGGCCCAAGCCGCCCGCGGACGTGGGCGGCACTTCGGTTACTGAGATGCCAGCGACGGCCGGCCCGACCACGGAGACGACAGGTGAGACGCCGGCCACCGACTCCAGCACTGCCGGCGGCGCAGCGTCGGAGGAGGGCGGCTCGGCAGCATCCGGGATCAGCCTGGATGCCCTGGTCGGGGAGTGGCAGGTGGACATCGCGCAGTTAGATGGCCCGCCCCCCACAGCCCTGACCATCCGCAGAAATGGCGACAAGGTGGTGGGCACGCTCAACGACCGGATCAACACCCACCTGGACCTCGCGGTGGTAAACGGGGAGTATGAGGGGACCTGGACGGACCCGCAGGTGGGAACGGTGGCAGCGGAGGCCCTGCTGATGCCGGAGGGCACCCTCGAGATCTTCGTGCTCGACGGCTCGGGCGGGGCGGACCTGCTGATCAGCGCCTATCGTGGCCGCGGTTCCTCGCAGACCGGCGAAGGGCTCTGAACCCCGCATCTTGGTCCACTTGGCATGAGAGTAGATGAAGGTCCATACTCTCGACAGGAGGGCTAGGAGTCATGAAGCGAAAACGCTACACGAAGCCGGAGAGCGAACGGACGGGTGGTACGCGAGTACATCGCGAAGGGGTAACTATCTGAGGCGTAAGCGTGACGGATAGCGATAAAAAGGCTAGGCAAATCAACTGGAATCCCATGGCAAAGCAGTTGGACATACCACAAGAAGCAGTATGCCAAACTACAGCGGCCTTCCAATTGCTTCGGCGGGGCGAGAGAGAGCAAGAAGCGCTGAAAGCCTCGGCAAATCGTTGATGAGAATAGATTGTCCGCCTGGCCGGCTCTGTCCTTCCTGCGGCAGCAGGTGATCGAGGAAGACCAGTTGAACGGTTAGCGTGGCTTCGATGTGTAAACCCTGACATTATCCACCGTGGCGTCACAGTAGATGTAGAGCCCTACCATGTCGTGCCCCTCGCCCAGCAGGGGAGCAGCTTCGTGGCCCTCAACAATGATGCTGCCATCCACTGTAAGCCGGACTGCATCGCCATCAAACTCGGCGGCGACCTTGTGGACCTCTCCAGCTTGGATGAACCGATCAGCGCTCCTGTCTTCGAGTACGTCATCGCCGCGCAGGATACGATTGACGGTGTTTCCGCCGCCGCCGAACTGGAGCAGGTAGCCGCCCTCGAAGCCGGCGCCCGCGCTCTGGATAACGGGGCTGAAGTCACAGGGCCTTTCGGCGCGGGTCATCGCCTCGAACTCGATACGGTGGCACCCGGGGAATCTCTTGTTGATAGCGATCTCCCCGTAGCCGCCACTGGTGACCAGCTTGCCCGCTTCAATATGCCAGTCGCCATGAAGCACCTTCCAATTCTCGCCCAGTTCCTCACGCTCGAAATCATCACTGAAAACCAAGGTCCAGTCCTGCACGGATTTCGCACTTGCCGCCTCTCTAATCTCCATGAGGCGCCTTTGCGCGGCGGCTCTGTCACCCGGGTCAGCATCCTTCGCATTGAGGAGCGCCTCGTATTGCGCCCGGGCGATGCCGATGAGTTTCTCTCTGGAGTAACAGTGTCCGATATACAACTGGGCCTTGGACCGCTCGGCACCGTCGCCCGCCAGGGCTAGTGCGCTGCCGAAACTCGCCCTTGCCTGCGCGTAGTTCTTTGCCTTGTACGCCGTCATTGCCGCCTCAAGGGCCTCCCGATATGTCTGATACTCGGCATCCCAAATGGCAGGGCTTTCCTGGCCGTAGGCATTGTTGTACGAATCAACCTGCGTATCGCCGCCGGTGGGCCAGGGGCCGATAACCTGCCTTCCGGGCTTAGTATGGTAGAACCAATTGCTGTAGATCTCAGCTCCCTCGGAAGGCACTCCGCGAATCACAATTGCCGCCACCCGTCTGCCGCGGAAGGTATTGTGATGGATCTTCATCCAGTCACCGGCGATGTTGGTGCCGTCACCCCGGTCTGCCCCGCCGTGCATGTCAAACATGTGACTCAGCGAGACCCCCATCTCCACATTGTTCGATGCTTCGTAGCCGCTTGGTACTCGGCCACTGCCGGCTATTGAGTGGCGGTTGAAGTCGAAGAGATTGTATTCGATAAGGGAGGCCGCCGTACTGTGGCAAACGCCGTACCCCAGACCGTTCATCTGGTTGTGGTGGATGTAGTTGTGGTGAATGTGGTGATCTGTTCCGCTTGACAAGCCGACAGCCGAGATGCTCCATCCGGACAGCTCGCAGTTGTCCACCTCCAGGCCCGGGAATTCGCTGCTAATGCCACTGGACATCGGAAACTTGTAGTAGTACACGTGCTGAACCTTGCTGTCGCCGCGCTCAGCCTTGAACGAGCGCTGGTGATGGTCTAGCCTCCGCTTCGGATCTGGCCCGCGAATCCAGAGGCCCGTAATGCGAACATTGGGGCCCAGAGGCCTTATCAGAGGCCTGGTGGCGAACGCGTCGCTGCAGATCATGGCACCTCTTGAGCCCTCGTGTCCGCGGTTGCTGGCAAGCGTAACCCCTTCGGGTATCTCCAGTACCAGCTTCTCGGCGAACACCAGCGTCGTGAAGTCAAGCTGGGCATCCGGTTCAACGTACACAACCTCGCCCGCTTGCGCTTTCTTCAGGGCCTCGATCAGTTCATCTACCGTGGCAACGCGGTGGTCGCCATCGGTCACGATCCGCTGATAGCCCTCCCCGCCGCCGATGGGGCCGACCTCATTCGGCTTGGCGCCATAGACCTGGCCGTCAATCTCAACCCAGGTCTGGCCGAGATCGGCCGGCGGAGGCGCGTTGTCAGGCCGCGAATACTCGGCCCCCGCAGTCAGTGGCAAACACAACAGCAACAGGAATGTCTTTGCGTAGGTAGTCATTTCTCATTCTCCTCATC
>JALGTY010000013.1 GCA_029821145.1 Candidatus Zipacnadia bacterium | reverse complement strand
GGCGGCGGCGTTGGCAGTCGCAGCCTGGTGATAATCGCCAAGCCTGCCGAGGGTGTGGAGAAGGCGGTCAAGTTCAACGACCCGTACTCACGGCTTGATACTGCCATACAACTCCCCGCCGGAAAGTACGCCATCACCACGTACGCATCCGGCACCAGCACCGGCTCAGACAGCCTCTACCTTCGCGTTGACGGAGCAGACAGAGTTGCCTTGCACACTCCCATCAACCGCTTCGGCTCCTCCTCGTCCACACCTACCAAAGACACGCCGACGCCTAATATCGAAGTCATAGGCGACGGCCTGCATCGTTTCACATTCACCCTCCGCGAGGGGCCGGGGATCATGCTCGACCGCTTTGTGATACAGGACATGCGGGGCGAGGTGGTGGCAGAGATCCAGGCTGAAGATGCCCCGCCTCTGCCCCAGGACCAGCTCAAAGAGGCCGGCACCAGCGATTTCTATGTGAAGAATGACGGCTTTGCCCAAAACAGCCTCGCGGGGCGCATCAATCACGTCGGCCCAAAACAGCCTCGCGGGGCGCATCAATCACGTCGGCCGCAAGATAACCTACCTGCGCCAGCGCTTCGGCGGCAATATGAAGACCGGCGACAAGGTCACGCTTGCCAATATCTTCTACAACGACACCTCAGGTGCGCCGAAGGACTACGACATCCGAAAGCTCGACCCCTCCAGCGTACTGATACTCAAAGACGGCAAGCCATTTGCCGCATTCGGCGTTGGCGAGCATGTAGCAGGGCCTGCGACCCCCGACAATAACATGGGCGTGACCATGAGAGACCGCTGCCACGCCGTCGGGCTGACGGCATTTGAGGGCCTGTTTTCTGCCGACCGGCCGGTGGCGGTGGAGATCAACTTCGCCAGCGCCACCGCCACACTCCTTGCTCCAGTGGACGCCAAAATCACCAAGTCAGACGGCAGTGCGCTCGAACTCAATGACGGCTTTGCCATCATTGACTGCAAGCAGTGGACCGATCTGGCTATGTTGCGCGAGGAGTTGCCCGCAGTCTTTGACGAGGCGATGGAGCAGGTCATGACGCCGCCGGCTGCAGGTCAGGAGATGCTCGCCGCACCGCGCGAAATGGAGCCGACATGGTCAACGCCGATTGCGCTGGAGCAAGGCGACGACCCACAGCCGATCTTTACGATGTATCCGGTGGACCTCGATGATGACGGGAAGCAGGAAGTAATTGTCCTGCGCGGCAAGTGGGCCACCTGCCTGGACGCGGCAGGTAAGGTGCTGTGGAGGTTTCCAACCGGTGGCAAGAATCGCGCGGTGTGTGCTGCCGACCTCGATGGCGACGGCCTCCGGGAGGTGTTGGTCGGCTCGGACGACGAGCACATCTACGTCCTGAACTCCAAGGGCGAACAAATCAACGAACATCACGCCAACTGGCCGCTGCGGGTCGGTAGAAGCAGCGTGCGCCAGCCAAAGCTGAGCAACCTGGCGGTCGGCGACCTCGACGCTGACGGCAACCTGGACATAATCGCCGCCATGCTCAATGGCAACCTCGTGCGCTATGACACGGACTTCAATAAGCAGTGGCGCTATGACTCGATACCGCACGGCACCCGCGAGATGACTCTGGTTGATCTGGACCGCGACGGCGTACAGGAAATCGTCACGGCCAATAAGTACGGCCATGTCGAGATATTCAACGCCGATGGCAAGCGCGCGGGCGCAGTGTACTCCGAGCTCGGCGATGTCGAGATGGCTATCGGCAACATGGATGAGGACGATGACTATGAGATAGCGAACGGTTCGGCAACCGGGTCATTCACTCTGCAGCAGTTCGGCGGTAGCGAGAAGCTTCATTTCCACAATTACGGGTTCGCCTGCCGCGAGGCGATCATGGCCGATGTCGCCGGCGATGACTGCGATGAGCTACTGGTCGGCTCGGAAACCGGCTACATGTACGTGCTCAACGCACAGGCCGAGGTTATCGCGCAGATCAACTTCAGAGAGGCCGTCACCGATCTTGCGCTGGTGTCCGGAGACGAAAAACCACTGATTGCGGCAAGCCTCGGCAGCGGCGGCGTGTATCTGCTAAGTGGCGCCGCAGAGCCGCTGGCACGCTGGCAGGCCGACGGCGAAGTAGTGATGGTCGAGGCGCTGCGGACCGGCGATGGCGTGAGGCTGCTTGCCGCGACGGCCGATGCCGTCACCTGCCTGGTGCCATAGCCGAAAGGCACCTGCTCACCTTGTGCCTCGGGCTTTCCACTGTACTTCTGCAAATTCTGCTAACGCCTGGGCCGGTGCGATTATTCCTCAATAAATGCCGCTATGCCGTCGGCGGCTTTGACACCCTCCGCGACCGCTTGCACAACCGTAGTGCCGCCGTTGATGATGTCGCCGCCGGCAAAAACGCCGGCCCGTGAAGTCTGCAAATTATCGTCCGCGACCTTTATCAACCCTGCCTCAGTGAGCGTTACGCCCGCCGCCCAGCCCGCGATGTCGTCAGACGCGCTCTGCCCTATCGCTTCAATGGACAAGTCGGCGGCTACTGCCCGCTCTGAGCCCGCTACGGGCACGGGGCGGCGGCGGCCGGACCCGTCCGGCTCGCCCAGGATGGTGCTCACGACCTTGATTCCCACCAGCTTTCCGTTTTCGTCAGTGACATAATCCAGCGGCTGGGTGAGGATAAGGAAGTGTACGCCCTCGGCCAGGGCCTCATCGCGCTCTCTGGGCCACGCGGGCATTTCGGCGAAGGACCGGCGGTAGATCAAGTACACATCTGTCGCGCCGGCGCGCTTAGCGGCCACCGCTGCGTCCATCGCGGTGTTGCCACCGCCGAGAACTGCTACAGCCGCAGGCACCGCTGTGTCCGGGTCCGATTTGATGTCGCGCAGGAAGCTCAGTGCCTCCACGACGCCTGATTGCGGTGGCGTAGCTCCCGGCAGGGATATCCCCTCGCCCAAACCGATACCTATGAAGACGGCTTCAAAACCCTCGGCGAAGAGGTCATCCACAGTGAGCTTCTGCCCCATTGTCGTGCCAAGGCGCCACTGCAGGCGCTCCTGTGGGACATCTCCCAGGATGCTGGATATTTCGGCAATTGCGGTTCCCTTGTCCAGCCGATGGGTGGAGATGGTCTCAGCGGCCACGCCGCCAACTTCCTCCCGGGCGTCTATGATGGTAACCGTATAGCCCTTTTGCAGCAGGCGTATCGCACAGGCCAGTCCCGCGACGCCGGCACCGATGACCGCAACCGATTTGTCGTGGACTTTTTCAGGCAGCGCCAGGCTGCTGTAGCCTTCGTTGCGAGCGCATTCGGAGACGTAACGCTGCAGGAGCCTGATCGGCACCGCCCCGCGGCCGATCCATTGCTGCACGCAATGCCCCTCGCATTGCACCTCGGCCGGGCATACGTAAGCGCAGATTTCCGGCAGCGGGTTGGACTCGCACAATACTTCATAGGCGCGTTTTTCGTCTCCGTCGGCGATGGCGCGGACAAAGCCGGGGATGTCCACACCCGCCGGGCATCCAAGCTGACATGTCGGAGCAGCACATTCGCGACAGACAGCCGCCAGCTCGCGCATGACGGCCGGGTTGCGCATCTGACCCTCGTAGAAGATCGGGGCGTAGATTTCATGGTCCCGTACCACACAGCCTGCGCGGCCGCCGTCGCGCATAATCTGCGTACACGACGAGCAGGCGATACAGGTCTTGGTGGGGATCAGTTCGCCGTTTTCCATCAGGTCCCTGGCGAATTCGGGATAAGCCAGCGCCATGCGGCCAAAGCCCACGAGGGCACACAAGTCATCTTCCACCATCGCCGCAGCTACGTGCGGGCCGAACTGCCGCAGCCAGGTGAAGCCGGTAGCCACCATCGGCGCTTCGGGTAGGGCCTGGGCCAACTCGCGCTGGAGCTGCACCATAGTGGCGAGGTTGACCAGGGGATGCTCCCCGGGCACATAGCCGCCGACCTCGCTGGTGTCATAAGGCCGCTCCACATGCGGGTTGTAATACGGGCTACCATAGGCGACGTTGACCAGGCACACGCCGGCCTGGTAGAGGCGCTTGATGAGTTCAATCGGCTCGCTGAGGTCCGGCTCCATCGAGCCGTCAGTGGCCATGCCGAAGCCATAGGGATAGGGCTGGGCGTCATAGACGTTCAGCCGGCACGTGAGGGCGATTTCAGGGACTTCGGCCCCCACTCGCTTGACCACATCAGTCAACATGCGGATGCGGTTGTCGAAGCTGCCGCCGTACTTGCTGTCTTCGCGGGTGTGGCTGGCCAGCAACTCATTGAGCAGGTAGGCGTGGCAGGCCTTGATGTCCACGGCATCGAAGCCGGCTTCGTAGGCCAAGCGGGCCGCCTGAACGTAATAGTCCTGCAAGGCGTCCAATTCGTCGTCTGTGATGAGCGGGTCGTCGGGTCCGAGGCCAGATCGCGGATCGAGCACCGGGCTGTGGTGGGCGATAATCGGCTCTGGCACCCCGTGCGGCTTGCTGTAGCGACCTGAATGGGTCAACTGGACGACGGTCACGGGGCGGTGATCCGCGCCAAACTGCTCAGCCGCCGACTCAATGATGCTCTCGTGAAGGTGGGCAAAGTCGGGGGCGGTTGCGTCATGCAGCCACAACTGGCGGGGATTGGCGCGGGCCTCCCGGACTACTGAGGTCGCCTCCATCCACAGCAGCCCCGCACCGCCGCCGGCAAAGCGTCGGTAGCGGCGAAAGGTAAGTTCCTGAGGGGCGCCGTCATCCGAGCCGTCACAGCCCTCGATAGGGTGGATGGCCAACGCATTTGGGATGGCGAGGGAACCGGCCTGCAGCGGCTGCAACAGCACGGCGATGTTTTCGCTGTAGGGCAGGCTCAGGCCCAGTTGCTTGAGCTTCGCTTCCACCTGTTCCCATCTTTGGAAGTTGAACTGTTCGTGTTGCGATGGGTGGCGCACCTTGATGCTCAATCTTCTTTCTCCAATCTTGCGCTGAGTTTGAGAGAGAAAAGCGCCCGTAGGTGGTATGATAGACGATGAACCTGCGTTTGGCAAACCGAATCACAGAGGCACAATAGAGGGTGTCCTGTGTCGTTGAGTACGCGGCTTGACGGGGCAAATATGAAGTTATATGATGAACCACCAGGGAGGTCGTTAGTGCGCGGAAGCGTAACTATACAACTGCACAGGTGATGTGATCTGGACGAGACGAGTACAGTTGATAGGAGTGAAGTTGATGCCTCTTTATGAGTACAAATGCGGCAAATGTGGTGAAGTCTTTGAGCAGTTGGTCTCGCCAGGGAAAAAGGACGCGAAAGTACAATGCCCGAAGTGTAACTCGAAGACAACCAAGCGTCAGTTCTCCTGCTTTGCCATAGGCAGCAGCAATGCCGGCGGCAGCAGCGCGTCCTGCCCCACCGGCACCTGCCCGTTTGGCGACAACTAGCATAAGGAATTGTGAACCGATGAAGCTGACTGTTCTCTATGACAATACAGCCCTGCAGCCGGCCCTGCAGCCCGACTGGGGCTTTGCCTGCGTCATAGAACTGCCGCAGAACAACGTGCTGTTCGATACAGGCACGGAGCCACAGATACTCCTGGGCAATATGGAGAAGCTCGGCTTTGCGCCGCGCGACTTCGACCTCGTGGTCATATCCCACGACCACTATGACCACACAGGCGGGCTGGCGGCGGTGCTGGCAGCCAACCCGGAGGTCACCGTGGTGGTTCCAAGCCGGTTTTCTCGTGATTTCAAGGACCGCGTAGTCAGCACGGGGGCGAAACTGGCGGAGATTGATGGCGCAGCGGAGATCGCCACCGGCCTGTACACATCCGGCCAGATGGGCAACGAGATTATTGAGCAGGCGGTCGTTATGGACACCGCGGATGGGCTAGTCGTCATCACCGGCTGTGCGCACCCGGGCGTGGTCGAGATCGTCACGCAGGCGAAAACCGCTTTCGCTGGAAACATTGCTCTGGTGATGGGCGGGTTCCATCTGATGGCTACGCCGGTCGCGGACGTGGCGGACATCATCAGAAAGCTGCAGAGGCTCGGGGTACAGCGTGCCGCCCCCTGTCATTGCACCGGCGATGGCGCAATAGAGATGTTTGCAGAACACTACCGTGATGATTTCATCAGGATCGGCGCCGGCTGGGAGAGCGAATTCGCTGCCCGATCATGAGATGCGCAGTGTAGTAGTATTGACCGACAGGGCGAGCGTGAAATGGAGTCGGGCAGTACGACTGGCGTGAGAGGAGATGGTCATGACTGCGTACCAACCAAGTGAGATTACTGTTCTGGCTGTTGCGCTGGCGGCCGGCATCTTCATACTCGGACATCGTAAATGGCTCAGGCAACAGCCTCTTTCCACAACTGCCATTGCATGGTTTGTGCTACAGTTGCTTGCATGGAGTTTCACCGTTCTCGAAGGCTTCTTCTACGCCAACCTCTTCAATTTCCTGGAGCACCTTTTCTATGCCGCGGCGGCGGTAGTAGCACTGATCGCCTGTCAAGGTCTGCTGAGGTACGCAAAAGGCGAAGCACAATGAACATTCTAGTAACCAACCTGGAGATCATAGGTACCATCTGCTATCTGGCTGCCTTCTTGACTGCGGTACGGTTGGTGGCGGTGCAATCCTGGCAAAAATCGGCACGGGTCCTCGCCGTAGCCGTGCTACTGCTGGCGGCGTTGGGCGGCGCCAATATCGCCCAGTGGGTCGGCCTCTCGCACCATCCAGACGTCTTCGAGGATTACATTGAGGTAACGATACCACTCTTGTGGCTCTTCCTGATGTACACAATCGTTTACGAGCGGGTCGCCAATGAACTGCGACCGTACCGCACGATGTTCGAGAATACCAGTGTTGGCATTGCCATACTTGAGGAAGACGGCACCACTTCGCTGGTGAACAGCGAATTTGCGCGGATCGTCAAGGTGCCGTGCGAGCAGATCGAAGGGCGTATGAAATTCACCGACTTCGTCGCCGATGAAGATATCCAAAGGCTGAGAGACTACCACGCAGCACGGCGGCGAGGAGAGTGGGCGCCAAATAGCTACGAGTTCACAATGGTGGATGCTGAGGGAGAGCGTCACGACATACTGGCTACAGTTGCACTCATACCAGGCACCAGGCGCAGCGTTTCCACGGCGCAAGACATCACCCAGAGTCGCCACACACAGCGGCAGTTGCAGCAATCGGCTGAAGAGCAACAGGTGCTATTGGACCATGTGCCGGTGATGATCTTCTGGAAAGATGCCAACGGGAACTACGTACGGGTTAATCAAGCCTTTGCTGATTCGCTGGGCATGACGCCGGAGGAGATTATCGGCAAGTCCACCTACGACTTGTATCCTGAGCAAGCCGAGCGCTATCTGGAGAATGACAGGGAGGTTGTAGCAAGCGGCGAGTCAAAGCTTGCGATCGTTGAGCCGGTACGCACAGTCAAGGGCGAGAGATGGCACAGTACCGACAGAGTCCCTTACCGCGATACGGAGGGCAATATCGTCGGCGTAGTAGGCTTCACACTTGATGTCACCGCACAACGGCAAGCGTATGACGCGCTGGTAGGGGCCCAGCAGGAAGCCGTTGCGCTGGTCGGATTCCAGGAATACGTGATGCAGACAGCCAACGTATGGATGACGATGGCGGATGGCGATGGCAATATCACTCTATGGAACCAGGAGGCCGAAAGGATATCCGGGTACACAGCCGCAGACGCTGTGGGCTCTGCGAACATCTGGGAGAAACTCTATCCGGACCCGGATTACCGAGCCGGGATCATGCAGAGAGTGCACAGGATTCTTACTGGTGAAGGCGAGCCTGTTGAAGGAGAGGGGCGAATAAGATGCAAGGACGGTTCCTATAAGATAGTTGCATGGAACTCAACGCGCCTCGTCAGCCCGGACGGCAGCACCGCGGGCATGATATCCGTCGGCAGGGACGTAACCAGAATCAGAGAAACCGAAAGACGGCAGTTGACCGGCTTGCGCGTGCTGGAAGCACTCAATGAGAGCCCAGATAGTCAGACAATGATCCGTAACATCCTGCAGGCCGTGAAGGAGTTAACCGGCTGTGACGCGATCGCCATCAGGGTGCGCCAGGATGATGACTATCCGTATTTCGAGGCGGAGGGCGTCGCAACCGATGACCTGCAGTGCCACAGTTACCTCGTGCCGTTTGACGACGGCGGAGAGCAGCAACTGGCCAGCAATGGCAGGCCGTTGCTGAAAGCGCCTTACGACCATCTGGTGCGAGGGCGTTTTGACCCCAAATTGCCGTGGTTTACCGAGGCCGGCAGCTTCTGGACTAATAACATCCTGGAACTAGGCGAGTGCGATGAGGCCGGGCACCTGAGAGAGCTGACTAACAGCTCATGCGTCGCCGCGAACAGCGCCTCGGTCGCAATAATTCCGCTGCGGTCGGCGGGCGCCGTCGTGGGCCTGCTTGAACTCGGCCACCGGCGCGAGAACTGCTTCGATGCCGAATTGGTCGGCTACTTGGAAGAACTGGCTTCGAGCGTCGGTGTAGCGGTGCAGCGGCGTATGTCGGAGGGGGCGCTGCGCAGGGAACGCAACTTTTCGCACAGTGTCGTACAAAACGCTCAGGCTCTGATAATCGGCCTCGACCGGGACGAGAATATCACCCTGTTTAACAATATCGCCGAAGAGGTGACGGGATATACAGCGGAAGAGATGGTGGGCCGCAAAGCGTGGCACATGATGATCGATGAACAGGAGGCCGGCGACACTGCCGAAGCGTTCCAGGAGGTCCTTTTCGGAGACTTCCCAAAGACCTTCGAAGGAAAGTGGATATGCAAAAATGGGGACGAGCGCTTGATTACGTGGCGGGCCACAGGCCTGGTTGATGAAACAGGCGAAGTGTGGCAGGTCATAGCGATAGGGCTGGACATGACCGAGCATCGTCGGCTCGAACATCGGGTACAGCAGAGCCAGCGGATGGAAGCGATTGCTACCCTGGCTGGTGGTATCGCTCACGACTTCAACAATATGCTGCACGCGGTACTATCCAACATCGAGCTGATGCGGATGCTGGGTGAGTTGAACGAGGAACAGGAACGCAAAGCGTCGAGCATTGAGGAGACGGTGAAGCACGCGTCCCAGATTATCAAACAGTTGACCGCCCTGGCGGCGCCAGAGCGACACGAGAAGGGTAGGGTTGATCTCAACAGTTGTGTCAATAATGTGCTGGATCTGCTCGAGGGCGCCGGGCATCCGCGCACTACGCTGGCCAAGGACCTGCAAGCTGATCTGCCACTGGTACTGGGCGATGCAGTTCAACTCCAACAGGTCGTAATGAACCTGTGCCTAAACGCCTTGCAGGCATTGAGGAACGGTGGCCAACTGCGGATCAACACCAGGCTGGCGGAGGGTACCGATGCAGTAGTGACGGACAATGAGGCGTTGAGCCTGGGCGAGCACTACGTAAGGCTACAAGTAACAGACAACGGTGTCGGCATGGCACCCGAGACCGTACAGCAGATATTCGACCCGTTCTTCAGCACTCGTGGGGATGAGGGAGGAACCGGGCTGGGACTGACTGTAGTCTATGGTATCGTCCAGGCCCACGGCGGGACCATCGGCGTGGAAACGGAACTCGGCCACGGTACCACTTTCACCATCCATCTGCCGGTAACAAGCGATGAAGCGGCAGCGGTGTCCAAGCGACCTGAGATGGCGCCGGAGACCGGGTCTGAGACGATAATGGTGGTGGATGACAATGATGCGGTGCGCACCAACCTCAAGCAGCTTCTCACCAGCCTGGGCTACACTGTCATGGAGGCCAGCACCGGCGCTGACGCCATTGAAACCTACGGCCAGCAGCAGAGCAGTATTGACCTGATCGTGCTGGATATCACCATGCCCGAGATGACCGGCATCGAAGCGTTCAAGAAGATACGACAGCTCACCCCGCAGGCCAAGGGGATCTTGATGACAGGCTTTGTGTCCGAGGGTATGGACCTTCAGGAGCTGCCGGAGGGTATCATGGGCGTGTTGCGCAAACCTTTCACACTCGAGCAGCTTTCCGGGTATCTGCGCACCGCGCTGTCAGGCGAGAGCATCGAAGATTTCTCAAGCTGATTAGACTACACCATCACCTGATTGACCATTCAGAGCAGGCACTTAGATTGCCTGCTCTGTTTTCTTGTCGCGTCTCAAGGACTTCCACTCCTTTGCGGTGAAATTGCCATCATATAGAGTTGCGCCGACACCGTCCCGCTTTCAGGGGGTCCAACGCATGTCGAAAAGATACGCAATGATGATGGCGCTGTGCGTCGCACTGCTTCTGCTGCCGATGCCGGCTCCGCGTGGTGATCTGACCTCTCCCGCACAGCCGACGGCGCGGACGCTGCTCCTCGACCGCTTTGATGAACCGTTCACTCCGGATGGTGAGCTGATGACATCGCCGGCGGTAATCAAGGCAAGCGGTGATTTGACCGGCGGCCGACCAATGAAGGGCGGCGAGTTCATAGATGGCAAATTCGGCAAGGCCTTCCGGCTCCACGACATCATGAAGATGGCTTACCCGACTGAGGGGAATATCAATTTGTCCGCCGGGGCGGTCGAGTTCTGGGTGGCGTACAACTTCGACCCCCAGGCCAAGCCGCCATTGCCCGGCAAGAACGTCAGCAACCAAATGTTCTTCACCATCTTCGGGCCGGGCAACAGCTCGGTGTGCATCTATTCAGTGCTGAAAAGCATCTGCGTAACCGTGCGCAATCCGTCGCGACAGATAGTGCTGTATCAGGCCTTCACCGCGCCGTGGAAGAAAGATGAATGGCACCACATATCTCTGCGCTGGGGCCGAAGCCTGGAACTGTGGTGCGACGGCGAAAAGAAAGCCTCCAAGCCGTGGAACGGTCTGTTCGGACCGGTCTGGGCGGCCGCCTCGGAGCTGCGCATGCAGCTTGGCACGTGGATTGGCTATAGCACTGTCGCCGCCGAATTTGCCGTTGACGATCTACACATACTCGGCCCGGGCGGAGAACAGGTGCCTGACCATCCCATACTGACCGTGCCTTTCATTGCAAAGCCGCCCGTCATTGACGGGAGAATTGGCGAAGGCGAGTGGGACAAAGCGGCTGCCACTACGGGCTTCGTTGGCCTCAACAGCCCGTACTTGGTTGATGACCAGACGGTTGCTCACGTTGCTTTCGACGATGAGAACCTTTACATCGGCCTGGAGCTTACCGACCCACAGAAACGTCCGGTGGTTGGTGCCCTGGCGCAGCGCGATGCCGCCGTTTTTACAGAGGATGCCTTCGACATATTCCTGAGACCTGAGCCGGACAAATTTCCTTACTACATGCTGGCGGCCAACGCCATCGGGACGCGTTTCGACATCCTGTGCCGGGAGCGCACCCGTGATGATCGTATGGACCCGGGATTCAACCCGGACTGGCAAGTGAAGACGTCAGCGCGGGACGAGGGTGGATGGCTTGCCGAAGTCGCCATACCGTTCGCGGACCTGGAGGGTCGCGCAACGCCCCAGGATGGCGAAGTCTGGCGGGTCAACATCTGCCGGGACGCTGAGGCAGCCAACTTCAGCCGGCTATCATCATGGGCTTATGTGGACGGCAATTTCCACCGCATCGCCAACTTCGGGGAGTTCATCTTCCGCCGCGACGAGCGTGCCGTCGGCCTCTCGCAACTCAGCGGCTTTGCGACAGGTGACCTCACCGGGCGCGTAGATTTGCTGGGCGTCAGCTTCGCACCGATAGTCAGCATCACCCAGCGGCTGCTTGACGGTGACGCCAAGCCTGTCATTGATGAGACCGTCAAGCTGATGGATTTCAAGTCAGTGATGCTCGACCCACCACCGCTCACCACCGGGGCGTATGAGCTGACGCTGAGCGCCTCATCGGAGGACGGTCACGAGCTTTACTACCAGCGGCTGCCGTTCAAGACTGAAAAAGCCTTCGATGTTATCGCCGAGATCTATCCATACGAGGGCAAGCTGTGGGTGACCTTCGATGTAAGCGGTCTGCAGGGGAACGCCGAGGGCATCACGGCCAAAGCCGGCCTGCAAAAGGACGGCAAGGTGTTCGGCACCTGCCAGGCCGTTGAGTTCAACCGGGGCCGCGGCCGGGCATCCATTGACATAATGCAACTGCCGGTGGGCACCTACGTTGTGGAGGCCGAGGCGGTGGGCGCCGACGGTAAACCGTTGGCTGCTGCCCACACGGAGGTCACTCAATACGAAAAGCCGCCGTTCTGGCGTTCAAAGGCCGGCATGGATAACACGGTGCCCGAGCCATGGACGCCGGTCGCTGCAAGAGAGAATGGCGCCATTGAAGTGTGGGGCCGGCAGTATCAGTGCAACGCGGGCGTATTGCCCCAGCAGATTACCAGCCAAGACAAGCCGCTCTTGAGCGGCCCGGTCGCACTGCTCATCACCAGCGGTGGGCAGACGATGGATTTGGGTGCATCTGGTGCAAAGGCCGTGTCCTCGCCCAACGACCGTGCAGTTCGCAGCGCCGAGTTGAAAGTCGGCGACATCACCGCCCAGTGTACCACGACGACTGAGTTTGACGGCATGATGCGCTGCGACCTGACGCTTACACCTGCACGCGAGACGAAGATTGACAAGCTGCTTGTGCGGATACCACTGCGCAAGGACATCGCAACTTTCATGCTGCCATCCACCGGCCGCAACGCCAGTCCGATGGAGGTACCAGATGAGCCGTGGAAAGCCGGATTTCACCCGTGTATATGGATCGGCAACGATTACATGGGCCTGTGCTGGTTCAGCGAAACCGACCAGTACTGGCAGCCGCGCGACCAGCAGATGCTAACTGTCGAGCCAGGCGCTGACGGCGTGGTGCTGTCGGCCAATATCATCCGCCAGCCGCGCACCATAGACAGCCCCATAACCTTCACATTCGGCCTACAGGCAACACCGGTCAAGGAGATACCGCATCACAACCCCTTCGCCTACAAGTTCGGTGGCATTCATGGCGGCTTCCACATAGACAAGCAGCCGGACGGGCCGCTGGTCTGCTACCCGGAACATCTCAAGTACCCGGTGGCGGGCAATGTTGAGTACAAGCAGGGCACGCTCGAATTCTTCATGGCGCCGGCATGGCGGCCGGGTGGCGCTGTGCGAGATGCGGTCTCACTCCCGGGCGGGTTCTCGCTGAAGTACGTTTGGGCCTCAACACACTATATGAACCTCACCGGCCCGAATGGCAACACGGTTAAAGCCGATAGCCTGCCACTTGAGCTGAACAAGTTCACTCATGTGGCGATCACATGGGCTGATAAGGTGACGCTGTACGTTGATGGCAAGCAGGTAGCGGAGGTGGAGGGGAAGCTGGCCTGGGCCGATGAGATGGAAAAGACGAAAGAGCCTCCCGTGCTCACTTTTGGGGCAGCCAACGAATGGCGCGGCTACACAAACATCGCAGTGGACGAGATTCGGCTGTCTGACAACGTGCGTTATACTGCCGACAGCTTCTCCGTACCTTCAGAGGCCCTGACCGCCGATGATCACACGCTGCTTCTGGATCATCTCGATGACGAATTCCGACCCGATGGCCAGGACGCCGAGACGAGGGCAGCCAAGATCTCCGGCGACACCTACGAGCTGGGCGGCGTACCCAGCATCGGTAGCGCCTTCGTTGACGGCAAGTTCGGCAAGGCGCTGTCCATAATCTGCCCGTCAAGGCCCCAGCGAGAAGTTGCCAAGGAGCATGGGGTCGGCTATACCTCGCTGTGGCGTTGGAGCGAACCGGAGCCGGGCAAGATGCTGCGTGGCTGGCCGCCACAATTGTTCGTAACGCCGCTGCAGCCTAATCTGAAGGACCGCGTCGCCTGGCTGCACAGCCACGATGTTCTGGTCGTCCCCTATGTCGGCTACAAGGCGCTGGGGGCGCCGGGCGGATGGAGCGAGCAATTCGGAGCAGAGTGGCGACGTGAGCCGGTTTCTACTCAACCGGCCGAACCGCCCAAAGGACACTATTTCCTCAACGTCTGTGCCAAGGCCGCGTACGCCGACTATATTGCCGCCGGCACCGAGTGGCTGATGGATAATTACGACGTTGACGGCATCTACACCGACGGCGACACACATGTGCACCCATGCACGAACGTACATCACGGGTGCGGATACCACGACGACGAGGGCATCCTGAGGCCGACATGGCCGATATTCGCGACCCGGGAGTACCTCAAGCGGGTCTATAAGATCATCCATGCGAAGAAGCCTGGGAAGGGCTTTCTAGTCAACCACGTCTCCGGCGGCCTGACGATTCCGACGCTTGCGTTTACGGACGTACACTACACGGGCGAACATGAGTACTACGAGGACTTGACTACTTTCCGGGTGCGCTGGCAGGGCGAAAACTGGGGCGTATGGACGATTATGCTGGGCTCAAGCAAACACATCTACACCTCCCTGCACACAACATATTCCCTGCTGCATGGGGTAGCAGTCTGGGTGCAGGGCCCGACCGGTCGCAATGACATGCAGCGAAAATTCGCCAATCTCTGGCATGTCTTTGATGAGTTCGACGTGGAACACGCCACCTGGCTGCCGTACTACGAGGCGGAAAAAGATGTGATCGTGCCGGACAGTACAGAGATGAAGGCCAGCGCCTACCTGCACGAGGGAGAGCGGGCGCTGCTGGTAATCGGCAACCTGTGCGACCAGCCGACCACGTCACAGATTCGGCTGAAGCTGGCACAGATGGGGTTGGCGGGCAGGAAGATCGAAGCCACAAATGCCCTCAGCGGCCGCCCGCTAAGCCTCGACGACGGAGTGTTGAGCGCCAGAGTCAGACCGAAGAGCTTCATTTTGGCAGTGATACAATAGGCATTTACAGCGTACGGAAGCGAACGCACGGTGGACGGCGCGTGTGATGGTACTGAAGCCGCCTCGTCTCAGATGAGTGGTGCCCGTTTTCCCGTTAGCCCTTCACGTGCGTGTTACTATCTGGTATAATAGTACCCATAGCTTAAGTGAGCCTGCAAGATCGTGCTATACTGCTGCTTCCGCTGAGGATTGACAGGGGCAGTGATAGTATGTTGTGTGGTGGCTGTACGCAACATGTAAGTCCAATTATTTCCAGATGCTGCCATTATCACGTTAGCCAATGGAGTAGGCACAATGATGGTACTTAGAGGATTGTGGTCGTTATTCGTGGCGACAGTCACGCTGGTGGGAGTGCTCGTGGCTCATCAGGGAGGACAGGCGCTCGCTCCCGTGTTGGAGGTGGAAAAGGGCACCCGCGAGGGTACGATGTTCATGATCGGCATCAACCTGGTTGGCGGCTTGCTCGGTTTTCTTTTTGCACTGTTCGCTTTTCGCAAGCTGGTATTCTACATCCAGCGTCTCGAACGCGTCTCGCTTCTCGACAAGGCTGCAGCGGCACTGGGTGTGGTACTTGGTCTGGCAGTTGCCTTGTTGGCGACCGCACCCCTGGGCAACGAGGGTCTGGCCATTCCGCTGCGCATATTGGCCAGCGTTATCGGCGTGATACTCGGCGTGGGGTTCACGATGAGCGCCAAGCGCCAAGTGATATTCATCTTCCCCAGCCTGGCGACGACCACGCCTGAGGACCAAGCGCTGAGTCCGGTGCAGGCGAAGATGCTCGATACCAACATCATCATAGATGGTCGCATTGCAGATATTGTGGCTACGAGTTTTCTGGACGGGCCAATTCTCATCCCCCAGTTCATTCTGCAGGAACTGCGCCACATCGCGGATTCGTCAGACGAGTTGAAGCGTGCGCGGGGGCGTCGCGGTCTCGAGGTGCTGAACCAGTTGAAGGCCCTCGAGTCAGCAGATGTCCGGGTCTATGATGATTATCCTGCCGAAGAGGAGCACATCGAGGTTGATGCGCGGCTGGTGAAGGTGGCCAAGATGAAGGGGGCCGCGATAATCACCAACGACTATTCGGTCAACGAAATGGCCAAGCTGCAGGCCGTGCGAGTGCTTAATGTCAATGAGCTTGCGGCAGCACTGAAGCCGGTTTACCTACCCGGCGAAGATACGAGCGTGATGATCGTGAAAGAGGGCAAGGAACCCGGACAGGGAGTGGCCTATCTCGAGGACGGGACAATGGTCGTGGTCGAGAGTGCCAAGAACCTGGTCGGGCAGACAGTGCTGGTGCGCGTAACCAGCTCGCTGCAAACAGCGGCGGGCAAGATGATATTCGCCGATCTGGTGCGGGATTCGAACAAGGACAAGTCGTGAAAGAGACAGTATCCGCGCTGATAGTAGCTGCGGGAACAGGAACAAGGTTTGGCGGCTCGCTGCCGAAGGTCTATGTGGACCTGTGCGGCGAGCCGATGTTTGTCTGGTCGCTGTGGGCCTACGACACCTTGCCGGAGGTCACAGAGCTGGTGCTGGTGGTGGGGTCAGAGCATGTGGAGATGGCGACTGACATCTGCCGGCGACAGGCTCTTGCGACGCCGTGGGAGATAGCGGCCGGCGGCCAGCGGCGACAAGACTCAGTGCGGGCGGGCTTGCATGCGATGGCACAGCAGCCGCCGGATATCGTGTGCATCCACGACGGCGCACGCCCCCTGGTGACCCCCCGGACTATCGGAGAGAGCATCAAGCTGTGCCGGCAATACGGGGCCGCTGTCGCCTCAGTGCCGCTCGCTGATACTGTCAAGTCGTTTGCCGAGGACGGGGCGGTGCTTAAGACGCTGGACCGCTCGCAGTTGCGCGCTATCCAGACGCCGCAGACTTTCTCCTATCAGCTCATCGTCGCGGCTCATGACAAGGCTGAGCAGGACGGCCTCGACACTACCGACGATGCCGCTGTAGTGGAGGCCTACGGGCATCCGGTGGTAGCGTCGCCCGGGTCCAAGGAGAACATGAAGGTGACCGAACCGGATGATCTGCCCTACGCCGAGTGGCTGCTGCGTCGGCGGCTGGGCCTACCCGCTTCGCCGGCGGTCCGCGTCGGGCACGGCTATGACTTGCACCGGCTGATCGAGGGCAGGCGACTGGTGCTTTGCGGGATTGAGTTCGACCACGACCGCGGACTGCTAGGACATTCCGACGGCGACGTGGCGCTTCATGCCGTCGCAGACGCCATCCTCGGAGCCGCCGCATTGGGCGACATCGGCCAGCACTTCCCTGACACCGATCCTCAATACAAAGACGCCGACAGCGCGGTGCTGCTGGCCAAGGTCGTAAGGATGGCCACTGACGCAGACTGGGCCATCGGCAATGTTGATATTACGATCATCGCACAGGCGCCAAAGATTGCGCCGCATCGCGAGCGCATGATCCAGTCGCTCGCTGACATACTAGGTATGCCGACATCGTATGTGAATGTCAAGGCCACCACCAACGAAGGGCTTGGTCCGGCCGCCGAGGGCAAAGCGATCGCCTGCCATGCGGTGGCAACCTTAGTCCCACAGCATTCTTAGTCGTTGGTCGTAACCAATGGAGGAGTCCAATGAGCAAGTTAGCTTTGTACGGCGGGAAACCGGTGCGGACGGAAGGCACTAACTCGAAATGGCCGGCGTGGGACGATCTGGAAAAAGAGGCGCTGTGCCGGGTAATTGACAGCGGCACAGGGCAGTACGGGATCGGTGAAGAGGGCGTGAAATTCGAGGAGGAACTGGCCGAATGGATGGGGTGCAAGTACGCCTTGTTGACAATCAACGGCACCGAGACGATGGCCATCGCTTTGAAGGCAGGCGGCGTCGGGCCGGGCGACGAGGTCATCCTGCCGCCGATGACATTCATAGCGTGCCCGCTGTCAATCCTGCTGGCGCAGGCAATACCAGTGTTCGCAGATATCAGCCAGCACAACCTCGCCCTCGACCCCGCCGAGGTGGAAGCCAATATCAATGGCAATACCAAAGCGATCATGGCGGTGAGCTTGTCCGGCGTCCCCTGCGACATGGATGCAATGGTTGAGATAGCGCAGAAATATGACCTGCTGCTGCTGGAGGACATCGCGCAGGCGCAAGGCTCGGAGTGGCGCGGGAAAAAGCTGGGGACCATCGGCGACATTGGATCGCTGAGCTTCCACGGCGCTAAGACGATGACCTCCGGCGACGGCGGAGCAATCGTCACCGACGACAAGGGACTGCGGGACCTGTGCCAATCGTACCGGCAGTTCGGTAGCACGTTTGAGGGATCCGAGCACGATTACGCGGTCACTGGCGGGAACTACCGGCCAAGCGAGTTCGTCTCGGCAGTGTGCCGGGCGCAACTGACTAAAGTGCATGACCTGATCGCCAAACGCAACGAAAGTGCGCAGATACTCGACGAGATGTTGGCCGAGGTGCCGATGATCAAAGCACTGGAGCTCCCTGAACAGGTCACAGCGTGCAGCTACCTGGGCTACGTCATGCACTACGACCAGGAGGCGGCCGGCGGCATACACCGCAACGTGTTCGCCAAGGCCGTGTGCGCCGAGGGTACGAGCGTGGGCTTCGGATACCCCCAACTGCTCAATGAGATGCCACTGATGGCCGGACCGATGCGCGAGCGCGACAAGGCCCGCTTCTACGGCCGCAAGATTGATTACGCCAGCCAGGAGTTCCCACAGGCACGCGACCTGATTGATAACGTTATCATCACCGTCCACCAGAGCTGGCTGCTCAGCGACGAGCAAGCTGTCCGGGATATAGGCACGGCGATTCAGAAGGTCGCGGAGAATATCGAAGAGTTGAAGGACGAAACCCCGGACTGAACGACCCCCATGCAGATAGCCCGCATTCTTCACGAATGCGATGGAATACGTAGGGAGCAACGACCTCGGGCTGGAAGCTGAGAATTGACCCACGCCTGCGGCGCGGGTACCCCCATTCTCACCTGCCCTTCGACAAGCTCAGGGCAGGCCGAGCTACGCGTCTTGTGAATTATTCGGGATAGCTGCGGCCCTGGCCGATAGACTGACGTACCGAGCAGGAGAGATACGGCATGATGAAGGTGGATATCATCACTTGCCTGCTGCTGTGCGCGGGAGTCCTGAGCATGAGTAGCGCGTCGGGCGCTGAGTGGGAGGCGAAGACCAACGGTGAGGGCTTTATCACCCGGAAGGGTGAAATGCTACTGCCCGTCGAGGGGATGGCAGTGAGTGCTCTGGAGTTGAGTTTCCCGGCGCAGAAGTGGTCGGAGCCCGGCTGGTTTGCAGAGTGGGCGAGCAGTGTTGAATTCCCCGCAGGCCCGTGCAAGCTTGTTCTATATTGCAGCGATGACTTCTTCGGTCCGACAGCAGGCTTTCACTTCGTGCAGGTGTTGGTGGACGGGCAGGTCTGCTGGGAGCAGGATGTGGCCGGCGGCGCTGCCATGGTTCAGCGCGTCGAAGTGGCAATGCCCGCAGGCGAGGGTCTTGTGATCAGCCAGATCGCCGTGCGGCTGTATGACAAAAAGGCCGTGTCGAACTTCGCGGTTACCGTGAAGATCGGCGGCCTCAAGCTGGTGTGCAACGGGCGCGAGCAAGCATTGCTGCCACTTGAGCCAGTTGGCCAGGATTACCGTGAATACCCGCCGGACCTTCCCCTGCCCGCCTCGGAAGTGCGCGGTCAGTGGACCCGGGCGGCTAACATCCTGCAACCGTGGGGCAGCACCCAGACAGTCGCCATACGCGAAGCCCAACAGTGGGCGCCGCGATTCGCCAACGACTTCGGCTTTGATGCGATTATCATGCTGCCACCGGAGGCGCACAATGCTATCACGGTGGGCGAAGCGAGAATGCACGAAGGCATCAGCGACGAGCAGTTCGCCAATGCACTTCAGACCTACCGCGAAAAGGGCATGAAGTTTATCATGTACAGCTCGGTGATGCACTGCGGGCACGGGCCGGCGTGGCAGTTTGGCCAGCTAGCCAAAGCGCACCCGGAGTGGTCAATGCGCGATGCGGATGGTGGTCTGATTAAGCGTTATGGCAACGCGTGGCTGTGCCCGTCCACCGGGGCGCTAGAGTACACCTTGCAATACACTGCGGACCTGGCGCGCAAGTTTCAGGCCGACGGCGTGATGCTGGACAACAACTCGTTCATGTTCAGCGAAGCCAAGCAGCCAACGTGCTACTGTGGACGCTGCCAGGAGAAGTTCCGGCAGTACGTGCTGGAGCGGTTCAAACATGAGCAGATGGACGAAATCCTCGGACTGACGGCGACTGAGATTAGAATACCGGAACATGACCAGGAACCGCTGTGGGGACTGTGGCTGTCGTGGCGGAACCGGGTCTGGGCACAGGTTATGGAGGCATACCGTGCCGAGTTGCGCCAGATCAACCCCGATATGGTAGTGCTGGCCAATACGCAGTATCTGTACGGAAGCTGGATTCTCGCCATTGACCGGCAGTACGAACACGAGGACGCAGTGCTGTCGGAGTCGCGGGGGTATGACGGAACTCGGATGGCGGCAAAGATGACGCTGGGCCAAGCTCTGGCGCAGGGCAGGCCACTATGGAACTACATCGGCACCTTCCAGGACAAGGATTTCCGGAAACTGAGGCCGCCTGAACGAGTGCGGAGCATTTGTGCCGCCAGTATCGGTGCGGGCGCTAACCCCTGGATCGTTTTCTACGGCTTCACGGGCGAGGATAACGAGCCGTCAATGAAGGTGCTGACCGAGTATATGGCGTTCTGGAGCGGACATGCCGAGTTGCTTGGCGGCGGTAGGGACGCAGCAGAGGTTGGACTGCTGTTCTCACCGGAGACACGCGATCTCTACGGCAGACAGATGCCACAGCGCTGGCTCCAGGAACTCCTGGGCGAAGGCGTTGCGGTGCGCGGGCTGTGGGAACCGCGCGGCTGCCGGAGCAATGATCTGGAGGGGTTGTCCGTTATCTGTGCACCGGCGAGGTGTCTGCGGCAGCAGAGCGCACAGAGGCTGGCGAGCTGGGTGCGCGAGGGCGGACAACTGCTCGTTACCCCATATACCGGCTGGGCTGATGAGTACGGACGTCAGCGATCCCAGAGCGCATTGTCGGCCACCGTCGGGCAGAATGTCAGTGCGCCAGGACGGCACGCCAGCGGGCGCGGAACCGTGCTGTGTCTGGAAGATGAGCGGCAGTTACCTGATGAAGTGATGAAGCTGGTAGCGCCGGAGGTGGCGGGCGAGGGCAGTATTGGGGCGTTCCGGAGGCTGAGCGACGATGGCCGGTCGGTGCTTGCCCTCGTCGGCTTCGAGGGGCCAATAGGGACTGTCACAGCCCGTGTGCCAAGGGCAGTCAAGCAAGCGAAACTGTACGTGCCGGGACACGAGGCGCAGACCGTGAGCGTTGAAGACAAAGCTGGGCAGGCGTGCGTCAGCTTCACTGTTGATGAGGCATTGGCCGTCGTCGTTTGGTAGCTGTTGAGCGGATGCAACCTGTTTACCTGAGTCGTAGAAGAGGGACGCCTGGTTTGGCGTCCCTCTTCGCTTGTGAAGCATGGCATATGTCAACCCGTACCTGGCCCGCAATGTCAGGCCAAGTCGGGGCTTAGTACATGCCTCCGCCCGGCATGCCTCCGCCCATGTCGCCGCCCGGCGGCATCGGTGGGGCTTCCTGCGGGATTTCGGCTACGACCGCCTCGGTGGTGAGCACGAGCGCGCCGATACTGGCCGCGTTCTCCAGCGCCGCGCGGACGACCTTAGCCGGGTCTGTGACACCGGCGGCTACCAGGTCCTCGAACTGCTCCGTCGCGGCGTTGAAGCCGTACTTGTGCGACTTGTAGCCCAGCACTTTCTCGGCGACTACGCCGCCTTCGTAACCGGCGTTCATAGAGATCTGCTTGATTGGGGCGTGCAGGGCCTTCTGGACGATGCCGATGCCGGCGGCCACATCGCCTTCAGCCTCGAGGTCGTCAAGCAGCGCTGCTGCGCGCAGTAGAGTCACGCCGCCGCCGGGGACGATGCCTTCTTCCAGGCCTGAACGAGCCGCTGAGAGGGCGTCCTCGAAGCGGTGTTTGAGTTCCTTGAGCTCGGTCTCAGTGGCCGCGCCGACTTTAAGGACCGCGACGCCGCCGGCCAGCTTGGCCAGGCGCTCTTCGAGCTTCTCGCGATCATAATCGGAGTCGGTTTTTTCGATTTCGGCGCGGATCTGGGCTACGCGGCCGCTGATGTCGTCCTGCGAGCCGGCGCCCTGAACGATAGTGGTGTCGTCCTTGTCAATGCTCACACGCTCGGCCGTACCGAGGTCCTCAATCTCGACGTTTTCCAGCTTGATACCGAGGTCCTCAGAGATAAAGCGGCCAGCGGTCACAACTGCAATGTCCTCAAGGCTGCGCTTGCGGCGATCGCCAAAACCAGGCGCTTTGACAGCACAGCCCTGGATGGTGCCGCGCATCTTGTTGACGACCATTGTGGCCAGAGCTTCGGCTTCTACGTCCTCAGCGATGATCAACAACGACTTGCCGGCGCTGGCAACCTTTTCGAGCACTGGCACCAGGTCAGCGGCTGAGGAGATCTTCTTCTCGTGGATGAGGATGTAGGGGTTCTCCAGCACACATTCCATGTTCTCGGCGTCGGTAACGAAGTACGGCGAGATGTAGCCCTTGTTGAACTGCATCCCCTCGACGACTTCCATCTCGGTCACGCCGACCTTGGACTCTTCGACGGTAATCACGCCGTCTTTGCCGACTGTGTCCATTGCCTCGGCGATGAGTTCGCCGATGGCGGGGTCATTACCGGCAATGCCTGCCACATTGGCGATGTCCTCGCGGCCTTCGAGTGGCTGGGCCATATCCTTTATGAAATCAACGACGGCCTGGGTGGCCATTTCGATGCCCTGCTTGATGAGCATGGGATTTGCGCCGGCGACCACATTGCGCATGCCCTCCTGAACGATGGCCTGAGCCAGGACGGTGGCAGTGGTGGTGCCATCGCCGGTATCGTCATTGGTTTTGGATGCTACTTCCTTGCAGAGCTGAGCGCCCATGTTTTCATACTCGTCTTCCAACTCGACCTCTTTGGCTACCGTGACGCCGTCTTTGGTAATAGTGGGCGAGCCCCAGCTCTTCTCAAGTATTACATTGCGGCCTTTGGGGCCGAGCGTAACCTTAGTAGCATTGGCTACGATGTCCACACCCCGTTGCAGGGCGTGTCTGGCCTCCTGATCGTATGCAAGTTTCTTGGGTGCCATATACGAAATTCTCCTTTCCGTCGAACTGCCAGCGGCTATCGGTTCAGCCGGCAGTTACATTTTGCTGCCGTCCGGCAGTTATTCCTTTACCGCGAGTATGGAACTTTCGTCAATCAGAAGATAATCCTCATCATCAACCTTGACTTCGGTGCCACCGTACTCGGTATAGACGACGATGTCGTCCACCTTGACGCTCATCTCCTGGCGCTCACCGTTGTCGAGCAGCCTGCCGGGCCCCATGGCAATGACTTTGCCCTCACGCGGGGCTTCCTGAGCGGTTTCGGGCAAGATGATTCCGCCAGCGCTTTTCTCTTCGGCCTCCAGCGGTTGAACCAGTACGCGGTCATTAAGCGGTTGTAGCATTCACAATACACCACCTTCAGAGAGATTCTACTCGTGCCCCATGGAACGCGTGTGACGGGGCTGTTGAATGACAGACAGCACAGGCGATTTAGCACTCTAGAAGATAGAGTGCTAAATCGCGCTACATAATTATACTGTCTGAGAGCAAAAAGTCAAGTAGTACTTTCTCCCCGGCTATCTGCAAGGATCGTCGGTAGATGGGAGAAAGCGTGAACCGCGCGGCCACGGGGGGACAGGCGAGACGCCTATCCTACTAAGAACCAAGCAGCAATATCATTCCAAGTCACAGGCCGAGTGTCTGGCGGTGGACAGCACTAGTTGAGGTCGTACGCCTCATCGCCTTGTGATAAGTGCCCCAGATACTTATCGCTACTGGAGACGTGGTACATCTTCGCCGTCGCCTTCGCGTGCCCATCGCAATAGCCGACGTTGGCCGTCCCATT
>JALGTY010000232.1 GCA_029821145.1 Candidatus Zipacnadia bacterium | reverse complement strand
CCGATGATCAGGTCGCCGGCGTTGTAGTCATCGGCCTCGTCAACGACGATGACGAATTTGCCCTGTTCGATGTCCAGTAATGCTTGCTCTATATTTCCAGGCATATACGTTCACTCAAGCTAAGAATCTGTCTCAATAATCCGTAGGTCGGGCATCGCTATTAGTATTCCGTAGGTCGGGCTTTCCAGCCCGACAGCCGTTCTTTCCAGGGATGCTGGATACCGGACGGGCTAGAAAGCCCGTCCTACGCGGCAGATTGGTATCTTTTCGACCTCAAGAGATATTGGTGACTTGTAGCCCGACATCGTCAACTGATAAATCCATTCTCCCGCAGGAACTGCTCGGTAATGCCACCACTGGGCTGGGTCGCCGCAGCATCGGTGCCAAGGAGCATTCGGCGAACGTACTTGGCCAGGATATCGAGCTCGACATTGACCTCATCGCCGGCCTTGATCTGGGGCAGAGTCGTTTTGGCCATGGTATGCGGGATGATGGCTACGGAAAAGCCGCTATCCGTCACTGCCGTAACAGTCAGGCTGATGCCGTCAACAGCGATGCTGCCCTTTTCGACCACGTAGATCATCTGCTCGGCCGGGATGTCGAAACTGTAATGGACAGTCTCGCCCTCGGGCCGCCGGCCGGTGCAGATG
Organism: Candidatus Zipacnadia bacterium; assembly: GCA_029821145.1. Classification (GTDB taxonomy): domain Bacteria; phylum Armatimonadota; class Zipacnadia; order Zipacnadales; family UBA11051; genus UBA11051. The sequence goes on along the minus strand of JALGTY010000232.1, from coordinate 4,751 downwards.
CCGACGCACTCAACGTGGCCCTGGACGAAGTGCCCGCCCAGTCGGTCGGATGGTCTGAGAGCTGTTTCCAGGTTGATGAGCTGTCCGCTCCGCCAGTTCTGCAGCGTAGTGCGGCGGATTGTCTCGGCTCCGGCGTGGGTCTCAAAGCTGTCGCCCGAGAGCCGCTCGATGGTCAGACACACTCCGTTGCAGGCGATGCTGTCACCGGCATCTGAATCAGCGACGATCCCCGGTGCGTGGATGCGCAACTGCACTCCGGACGAGCGGGCGCTTGCCTGCACCAATCTGCCGGTCTCCTGGATCAGTCCTGTGAACATATCCGCCCTCTAATCATCAGATCGGGCCCCACCCGACGCGTCTCGACGATCTCCAGCCTGGCGGCGTCGGCAAGCTCGCTTATTCCCAGGTCAGCCACCGGTCCTGGCCCCTGGCCAAGCAGCTTAGGCGCTACGAAAAACGCCACCTCATCCACCAGCACCTCTCTTATCAAAGCTGCGGCCAGCGTCGGCCCACCCTCGCATAGAATGCTGATAACATCGCGGTGGCCCAGTTGTCTCATCAAAGCGCCGAGGTCCACCCGCCCATCTTTCTCAGGCACAGTCAGGACCTTGGCTCCTGCTTGTCGCAGGGCCTCGATTTTGCTATCGTCGGCCCCTTCGCAGCAGGCCACCAGACCTTCCGTCCCATCAGGCCGCTGTAGAGCCTTGGCTGTTGGCGGCGTACGCGCACTGCTGTCAACTATCAGCGCGTCAGAGCAATGACACCCCTCGCCGAGTCGCGTGGTGAGGCTCGGGTCATCGGCCAGCACGGTCCCTGCGCCGACCATGACAAGCTGCACTTGGCTGCGCATTTTGTGAACGGCCCTGCGCGCCTCGGGCCCGGTAATCCACTGTGAGCTGCCGTCGGCCATTGCGACTCTGCCGTCCAGCGTCATAGCCATCTTGAGTGTTACGTACGGCAGGCCGGTGGCCTTGTGTTTGAAATAGGCCCGGTTCAGCTCCCTGGCGCTATTGCCTAGTGGGCCCTGGAAGACCTCGCAACCCGCCGCGACCAGTGCACTGTGCCCGCCGCCTGCGACCTGCGGATCAGGGTCCTCGCACGCGTAAAAGACTCTCTTTATCCCTGCCGCGATGATCGCGTCTGTGCAGGGAGGTGTGCGCCCGTGGTGACAGCACGGTTCGAGTGTCACGTATATATCTGCGCCGCGGGCCGCATTGCCGGCCTCCTGCAGCGCCAGCACCTCGGCATGTGGCTGACCGGCGGCCGGGTGGTAGCCCTCACCGATGATTTTTTCGTCTTTGACGACAACGGCACCGACGGCGGGATTAGGCGCAGTCCTGCCCAGGCCCATCGCCGCCAGCGTCAAAGCCCTGCGCATATAAGAGCGGTGCATCTGCCTAATTATCCTCTTCCGGCTGCTCCTGGCTCTTGAGGATCTCCTGTTCAGCCCGAAGAGCGCCGGTGTAGAGCCTCGCTTGCCTCAGCTCGCCGATCACCTGGGTCTCTTTGAGGTCAATGTAGGCCACAACGATGACCATCAGCGGCAGTAGAGTCAATGCGGCCCAGAAGATAAGCTCGTGCAGCGGGTTGGTCCACTCGCGCGCCAGGCCGTAGTAGATCATCCCGATGATAATCAAAAGCAGCACGCCGCAGACGATGCGCAGCCCCAACTGCCGGGGGCTGATGATACTACGCCCGCGTATGAAGGCATTGATCTGCAGGGCCATCGCGATCCCGATGACCACGGCCATCACAAGCAGGATTACGCCGACCGCATACGCCATCACAAGCCTCCGATATCGGGGAAATGATAGCACGAAACACGGTGAAGGGCAAACTCTGCAGGACCCGAAGCGCCGAGGTTCAACTGCGCTTGAACTTGCTGTCAAGCTGGCCGGCGGTGATTGAGATTATGATGGGGTCGCCGTGCGGGCAGATGGCCGGAGCATCGGTGGCGACCAGCTCATCAACGAGTCGCTGCATCTCTGCGTGCGTAAGGTGCGTGCCGGCCTTGATCGCGCCGTGGCAGGCGACGAGTGCGGCCAGTTCGTTCCGCGCGCGCTCCAGAGATGACGGGGCCTGCCACTGGGCCAGATCGCGGATAAGGTCGCCGACCGCAGTTTCATAGTCCCGCCCCACCAGCGCCGCCGGGATCGAGCGCAACAGGTACGCGCTGGGGCCGAATTCTTCGAACTCGAAGCCAAGTTCCAGCAGGCTTTCCGCATTGTCCTCGACCGCGGCGGCCTCGGAGGGAGTCAACTCCAGATTCAGTGGCACAGCGAGCAGTTGGCGTGCAACCGGCGCGCTCTTGTCGCCCATTTTCTGCAGCAGCACGCGCTCGGCGGCACGGTGCTGGTCAATCAGCAGCAGGTCAGCCCCCGACTGGGCGATAATATACCGCCCGCTGAGCTGTCCGAGCACCTGCGGAGTTTGCGCGGCTTCCGCCTGCAGCGCCGATTGGTCGGCCTCCTGCTGACCGGTGGTATCCGGCGGAGCATCCGCGAAGACCTCCAGGCCGTCGTCCCGCACGTCTATCGAATCGGCGAACGGGTTGACGCGCAGGCGGGCGGCGCGGCGTGTCATGTCGGACAGTGGCCCGTCCCAGCGGCCGGCGGCAGGTCGTGACGGCGCACCTGTGGCATCGGCCCGCGTCAGTCCCGGGCGGCTGGTGCTCAGCGAGCGCAGCCCGGCCTCGGCCAAACCGGCCTCCACAGCCTGCTGGCACAGGCCATGGATACGCCCTTGATTGCCGAAGCGCACCTCGATTTTGGTCGGGTGTACATTGGGGTCCACTGCACCGGGCCCGAGCGTGATATGGATTACGCAAAGCGGCTGGCGTCCACTCGGCAGTAGCATCCCATAGGCCTGGGTCACGGCATGGCTCAACGAGCTGCTGCGCACGAAACGGTTGTTGACGAAAAAAAGCTGAGCCCGACGATTGGCGCGGGTCAGGCGTGGTGAGCTGATAAAGCCGCTGATGGTGATATCCTCGGTCTCCAGACGCATGGGCAAGAAGAGACGGGCGTCATTGCTCCCATGGATGGCGGCGATGACTGCCTGTAGGTCCCCTTGGCCCGCCGTGGTCAATACCGTCTGATTATCGTGGAGCACCTTGAAAGCGATGTCGGGCCTGGCAAGCGCCAGCCGCTGACACCATTCAATGCAGTGGCCGCGCTCGGTCGCGGTAGTGGCGAGGAATTTCTCGCGCGCCGGCGTGTTGTAGAACAGGTGTGTCACCTCGACATCGGTGCCGACAGGGGCGGCGACGGTCTCCTCTTCGGCAACTTCGCCCCCGCGCACGGTAATCCGGTGTGCCTCCGCAGAAGCCTCCTGTCGGGTGCTAATCTGCAGTTGCGCAACCGCCCCGATACTGGGCAGCGCCTCACCCCGAAAACCCATCGTCACGATGCTGTCGAGGTCCTCGGCTGCGGTGATCTTGCTGGTGGCGAACCGCTGCACGGCCAGCCGCAGGTCCTCGGCGCTCATGCCGGAGCCGTCGTCAATGACGCGAATCAGTTCCTTACCACCAGCAGCGAGTTGAATCTCGATGCGTGAGGCGCCGGCGTCAATGGCGTTCTCAATAAGCTCTTTGACCACACTGGCCGGCCGTTCTACGACCTCACCGGCCGCGATGCGGTTGGCCACACTTTCGGGAAGCACCTGGATATTGCTCATATCTGCACCTCGGCCTACGCCTGACAGAATCACAATTCGCCCCGCACACTCGAAGTCCTTGCTTTGCAGACCAATCGTCGGGCCGAAGTTACACGCCGATGAAGGTTTGCAGCAGCCCAGGCGTGAAACTATCCTGACGTGAGGTTAGACACTTGGCGCCGGATTTCATTTGAAAGGCGAAAAGAATGACTGAACAATATCAGGGCGTTTTTCCCGCGATAGTTACAGCGTACGACACCAATGGCGACGTGAACCCTGAGGTGCAGAAGCAGGTCGCGCGCTGGCTCATTGAGCAGGGCTGCAAGGGCCTGTTCGTGTGCGGCGGCACCGGCGAGGGCCTGCTGATGAGCGAAGAAGAGCGCAAGGTGGTCCTTGAGGCCGTCATGGAGGAGGTGGGGAAGCAGTGCACAATCATCGCCCATGTCGGCTCGGCCAGTCCGCGGCACACTTACAGGCTGGCAGAGCATGCCGCGGAACTCGGTGTTGACGCGATTGCCGCGATCCCGGGCACCTACTTCCTGCCCGGCCCGGACGAGTTGGTAGCGCACTACAGAACTCTCGCTGACATCGCCCAGCGACCGACCTTGCTTTACCACATCCCACGGATGACTGGAGTCGGCCTGACGCTGGAGCTTATTGACAGGCTGGCGCAGATTCCGCATGTCGCCGGTCTGAAGTACACCGACCCTGACCTGTACATCTTGCAGGAAATGCGCGCGGATCAGGGCGAGGACTTCATAATCCTCTCCGGCTGTGACGAGATGATGGTCCCTGCACGGCTGATGGGGTCCACGGGCGCGGTCGGAACCTGGTACAATGTAGCACCTGATGTTTTCGTCAAAGCCTTCCACGCCGCTGCGCGCGGCGACTGGGAAGAGGCCGTGAAGAACCAGAAAATTGGCAATCGGCTGATTCGCACCGCGCAGAGCATGGGCGGATTCGCCCTGTGCAAGCTGAGTATGGAGGCGCTCGGCTTTCCGGTCGGGCCGCCACGCATGCCGGTGGCCCAGGTGGATGCTGAGACCAGAAAGCGCTTCACCGAGTTCCTGAAATCCGAAGGCTTCGTCAAGTAGCAA
>JALGTY010000231.1 GCA_029821145.1 Candidatus Zipacnadia bacterium | reverse complement strand
CCAGATCTACCACGTCGTAGCCGCCGCCTTCCAGCATCATCGCGACCAGGTTCTTTCCGATATCGTGCAGGTCGCCCTTGACGGTGCCGATGACAACCTTGCCTCTGGAGGCGATGTCGGCGTCCGCCAGCAGCGGCTTGACGATGTCCATGCCGGCGTGCATGGCGCGGGCAGCGATCAGTACCTCCGGTACGTAGAACTCGTTGTTCTTGAACTTCACTCCCACGACGTTCATACCGGCGATGAGACCCTCGTTAATGATGTCCTCGGGGTTGACGCCCTCGTCAGCCGCTCCCTGCGCCAGCTCTGCTACGGTGTCGCGGTCCCCGCCGATGACGGCATCAGCAATTGCCTGTAGATCTGCCATTTCCAATCCTCCTGTTGAATACTAGCCAATAAGCCATTTGTCAGGTTTGGTATTTCGCGCCCAGCATCAAACAATTGGGTGCTATTATAACCGACTTGTCAAACTATGCAAAGAGCATAGCTTCCATGAACTTGGCCTGAAAGTCCGAAGAGCTAGCCAGTTCGATATGCTCGGCCACTGCGGCCAGCTCACAGGCCAACACCCGCTCCTGCTCTGAACACAGCGCCATCACTGCTCCCGCGCCGGCGGCATTGCCCACTCCCTCGATTTTCGCCACCGGCACCCGGGGCAGAATTCCCATACGGACGGCACTTTCCGGGCGAATGTGATTGCCAAAGGCACCCGCCAACAGCACCCCTTCCAGATCATCTACCGATATACCTGCTTCTTCCAGAAGAATTTCTACACCTGCACGCACTGCACCTTTGGCCAACTGGATTTCTCTGATATCGCGCTGCGTCAGATACACCGGCTGACCATCATACGCCTGCTCTGCATCGGCCAGCAGCACCTTGCGGTCATTCCCCTCGCCCGACATGCGAGCCGCTATGCCGGCGGGCAGGCCATCATCACTCTCGGCCAGGCGACCGTTGATGCCCAAAGCGCCGGTTTCCAAGAGGACGGCGGTGATGTCAAAAAGTGCCGAGCCGCAAATGCCTCTGGCCGGCTCATCATCAATAGTGCTTACTTGCAGATCGCCGTCCGTCAAATCAACCTTTGAGATAGCCCCGGGCGCCGCGTACATGCCCTGGTTGATCTTCGCGCCCTCAAATGCCGGCCCGGCAGCAGTGGACGCGCACAGTAGTCGCTCACCAGACCACACCATGACCTCGCCATTGGTACCGATATCCAACGCCAGAGTCGGCCCGCGCTTGCAGATGTCGGCCGCGGTCATTACGCCCACGCTGTCGGCCCCGACGAAACCGGCCACTATCGGCAGCGCGAATACCTGCCCACCGGCGTGCGTATTGATGCCCAGGTCGCTGGCATACACCGTAAGCGGCTGGGAAGCCACCGGAATATAAGGCGCTTGTGCTATGTACTGCGGGTCCAGCCCCAGCAGCAGATGGTGCATAGCCGTATTGCCTACCACAGTCACCTCATAAAGCTGCTCGATGCTTGCTCCGATGTCGGCCAGTGCGCTGCTAATCAGGCTGTTTATCGCCCCCACTACCTCCGCCTGCAAAGTAGCCAGACCACCTGGCTCGTCCCTGGCATATTCAATGCGGGATATGATATCTGCGCCGTGTACCGTCTGGGGGTTGAGACTTGAACTCGTCGCTTCCAGCTTGCCGGTGGTCAGGTTCATCAGGTAGGCCACAATGGTGGTGGTGCCGATATCTACAGCCGCCCCCAGCCCATCCCTTGCCTCGCCAAGCGTCTCCACCTCCACCAGTAGATCGTCCATCATGGTGACAACTACCTGGAACTGCCCGTCGCGCAATACTGCGGGCAGCTTTTGCAGAACTGACAGCAGCGCGCGACAGCTACAGCATTCCAGATCAGCGCCCTCCCGGAGCCGCAGCAGGTCACTGCGCTGGTCCTCCAGAGCCGGCGGGTCGAGCGAAAGCTCGAGGCGCTTCACGCGCGGGCCGAGTTCAAACTCGCGGAGCATAGCTTCGGAAAGGTCCTTGCGCACGACCACCTGCTGCTGGGTGACCTCAACCTCGACATCGCCCAGCGCCCGCGCTTGACAGGCCAGCCGGACGCCGCTGCTCAACTGCTCCTCAGTCAGAAGCTTCTTTTCCGCGGCGGTAGCCTCGCTCACTGCTCCAGACCGCACCAGCACCTGGCACTTGCCGCAGATGCCCTTGCCGCCGCAGGGAGTGCTGATGGTCACTTCCGCCAGGTGAGCGGCCTCTAACAAGTTTATACCGGCGGGAGCTTTTGCCGTACCGCCGGCGGGATGAAATCGCACTTCAATTTTGTCGTTGCTCACTTGCAGGACTCCGGATGCAGTCGCGCCTGATCAGGCGTCTGTCTCAGTAGTACGAAAGCTGTGTGGCCGCGTCGGCGCCCTCGCGAGAATTCGGATCGAGCGCTACCACTTTCTCGTAGGCGGCCTTCGCCTCATCGTCCATGCCTAACATGGCACAATGCTTGCCCAGATCCAGCACGTACCGCTGGCTGTCGGGGACCAGTCCGGCGGCCTTTTTCAGGTACTCGATAGACTCGTCGAACTCGCCCTGGTTCATGACCGTCAGCCCCAACCCCCACCATCCCTCTGCACAGTCCGGGCTGGCGTCCAGAAGCTGTTGATAGCACGGACGGGCCTCGTCATACTTGCCGTCTATCCGATAAGCGTGAGCCTGGTCGAGCAAAGCCTGGTCAATGTCCGCCATGAGCGTCCTCCACCTGTCTCCCCACTACCGGCAAACCCAACGAAGCAACAGAGCTTTACGACATCTGCAAGATACTCAAAGACACGACTATTTGTCAACATCACTACTACAATAACAATGGATCAACAGCATTGACAGGCCAGGAAGCCTATCCTACGCCACTAACAATAAGACAATAACGTGCCGGCCTCAACGCGGGCACCGCGCAGCCATTCGACCGCACTCATCTCCCGCCGCCCCTCCGGCTGCACTCGCCTGACTAGCAATAACCCTTCGCCGGTTCTCACTAGCGGTCCGCTGTCCGAGTCAATTTCTACAATCGTGCCTGGTTCACCTGCCGCCTCACAAGAATCGTTAACAATTTCCGCTACGGTGATTTTCAGCCGCCGGTCCCCAAGTAGGCAATACGCTCCGGGCCTTGGTGCGAATGCCCTGATGCGGTTGCGCACAGCCTCAGCGCTTCGCGTAAAATCCAGTTGCATATCAGCCTTGGTCAATAGCGGCGCATAGGTGGCCTCGGCGTGGTTCTGCGGGCGGCCCAGCAGCTCGCCGGCAGCTATCTGAGGCAGCGCGGCGGTCACCATGCCCGTGCCCACCTCGGTCAGCTTCCGGCACAGTGTATCGGCATTGTCATCCGGCCCGATGGCCGCCGCTTCCTGCACCAGAATGTCGCCGGCATCCACTTCCTCTGCCATCTCCTGCAGCGTCACTCCGGTCTGCGCCATGCCCTGCAGCAGGGCGTGCTGCACTGGTGCCGGCCCGCGCAATTGCGGCAGCAGTGAATAGTGCACATTCAGCGCCGCCAGCCTCGGCAGTGCCAGCAGCCGCTTCCCAAGTATCTGCCCGTAGGCTACTGTCAGCAGTACATCCGGCTCTGTCGCCCCGATCTGCGCCAGCGCCTCCTCGGAGTTAACCTGCTCCGGCTGCAGCACCGCTATCCCCATCTCCAGCGCGGCCTGCTTGACGGGCGTCGGCTGCACTTTGCGCCCACGGCTGCGAGCACGATCGGGCTGCGAGATAACCACTGCGATCTCGCTGCCGGCCTGTTGTATCGCAGGCAGGTAAGCCGCCGCCCAGATTGGCGTTCCCAGGAAAACGACCTGCATCAGTTCTCCGCCCCTGCCTTTTCCACCAGCCGCTGAAACATCGCCAGCGCCTCTGCCAGCGACACGCTCTGCAAACGGTAACCGCTTTCGTCATCTTCGTCGGGAATCATCCAGGCCAGACTGTCTCGTTCAGCGCGGTCAATGAACAGCTTGCCATTCAGGTGGTCAATCTCGTGACACAGCGCGCGCGCTGTCCAGCCTTCCGCCTCGATGGACACCGGCTCCTCATCAGGCCCGAGCGCCTCCACCACCACCTGCTGTGGCCGCAGTACAATCCCCTGCAATGTCGGCAGGCTCAAACAGCCCTCGCCGCCTTCAACCTCCCCCTCCGCCTCGACGATGCGCGGGTTAATCAGCTTGTGGATGACCATGTCTTCATCGTCGTCGCCGACCTCCCCTACCACGATAGCGCGCACGCTTTCCCCCACCTGCGGAGCGGCAAGGCCGATGCCCGGCGCCTCGCGCATCGTCTTAGCCATATCGTCCAGCAACTCGATCAGTTCACCATCTACCTGGCGAACCCGCCTGGCCTTCTTTCGCAGTATCGGCTCGCCACAAATGTAGATTCTTCTGGTAGCCATGCTTTTTCATTCCAGAAAGCTTCAGTATCAGACTACATCATATTCAAGGGATCAACATCCACGCTCAAGGCGACTGCATCCGGCAGCTTAATCTTCGCTGGCAGCCGGCTTACTGCCGCCGCCAGTTGCTCGCTGTCAGGCCCTTTGAGCAACAGGCTGAAGCGATAGCGCCCACGTAGCTTGCGCAGCGCGCACTCAGCCGGCCCCGAAAAGTGCATCTCATCGGCCCTGGCTTCCCCGCCTTTCCTATGATAGACCCCTTCTTCATCCAGCGCAACCGCCATCTCCTGCGCCGCTGCCCATCCCTGCTGCTGGTCCTCGCAGGAAATCACTAACCGCACCAGCTCCACAAACGGCGGGTAGAGGCTGCGCCGACGGCTTTCCAGCTCCAGGGCATAGAATGCCACATAGTCGTGAGTCGCCGCGGTGCGAATCGCGTAATGGTCCGCGTTGTAGGTCTGTACCAGCACCTGCCCCGGCTTTTCTGCGCGCCCGGGCCTACCTGACACCTGGGTCAGCAACTGAAATGTCCGCTCGGCTGCTCGGAAATCAGGCCGGTGCAGGCCCGTATCTGCATTCAGTACCCCGACCAGCGTCAGGTTCGGAAAATCGTGACCGGTCGCGATCATCTGCGTGCCGACGAGGATGTCCGCCTCCCCCCGCGCGAACTTGCCCAGTATCTTCCCGTAGGCGCCCCTGGTCGTGGTGGTGTCGCGGTCCATCCGCAGCACCCGGGCCGCAGGCAAAGCCCGTTGCACCTGGTCGGCGACACGCTCGGTGCCTAGGCCCAGAAAGCCCACATCCAGATCCCCACATTCAGGGCATTTTTCGGGCACCGTAATCCGGTAATCGCAATGGTGACACTTCAGCACTTGCTCGCCGTAATGGTGCGTCAGCGACACGGCGCAGTCGGGGCATCTGGGAGTGTACCCACAGTTGCGGCAGATCAGGAAGGTTGAGAACCCGCGCCGGTTGAGAAACAGCATGCTCTGCTCCCCGGCGGCCAGTCGCGCC
>JALGTY010000230.1 GCA_029821145.1 Candidatus Zipacnadia bacterium | reverse complement strand
CCCTGAGATCACGATCGCCGCAGCCGTGCCGCTGCCCCACCGCCAGCACCCGTTTCTATTTGGCGATGCCCAGGTCTTTGAGAAGGCCAAAGCGCGGGCCGAAAAGTACTCCTGGGCCAAGGACCGACTGGACAGGATAGTCAAGGACGCCGAGGCCGGGTTAAAGACTGCAATTGAAATCCCCGACGAGCCCGGACAATGGAGCCACCACTACGTCTGCAAAAAGTGTGGTGTGCGTCTGAAGTACAAACACGGCAAGCACGTGTGCCGCAAGTGTGGCGCTGAGTACACCGGCTGGCCGTATGACCAGGTCATTGCAGCTCGCGCCCATCACCGCCAATGGCGCAACATTAGCAATCTCGGCTTGGGCTACGCATTTACCGGCAAGGCGGCCTATGCACAGAAGGCGCGCGAGATTCTGCTGGCCTACGCCGACAAGTATTTGAGCTACCCGTATCATAATGTCAGGGGGAACGAGAGCGCCTCGGGGGCGCGCGTTTTCGCTCAAACACTCGACGAAGCTGTGGCCATAATCCGCGTCGCATGGGGCTATGACCTCATCTATAACAGCCCATGCTTGTCTGACGATGACCGCAAAGCGATTGAGACCAAGTTCTTGCGCGAGGTGGTTGCGACGATCCGCCGCCACGACGCCGGTATCAGCAACTGGCAGTCGTGGCACAACGCTGGGATCGCGGCGATTGGTTTCTGCGTGCAGGATGAGGACATCGCCTCGCTGGCAATTAACGGTAAGAGCGGCTTGCGCTTTCAGTTGGCAAACAGCATTCTCAGTGACGGATTCTGGTATGAGGGGACCGCCGCGTATCATTACTACGCACTCGACGCCCTGCGCTGGACCACTGAGGCGGCCTACTTCGCGGGCATCAACTTCTATGACAATCAGGCGTACAAATCGCTCTACGACGCCCCCCTGCTGTACGTGTTTCCGGACCTCACGTTCCCGGCGGTCAATGACAGCGACGTGTTCTCGATCACCGGGAGGCACCGTCTGTATGATCTCGCCTATGCACGTTTTGGCGATCCCAGATTTCTGACGGTGGCCCGGCATGGTGGCCGCAAGAGCCTCGAGACGTTTCTGTGGGGCGTTGACAGACTGCCCGAGGCCCCGCAGGTGGCCTTCGAGAGCCAGGATTTCAGCGGCATAGGAGCGGTCGTATTGCGCCAGGGAAGCGGTCACGACCAACTCTACCTCCACCTCGACTATGGCGCTCATGGCGGCGGGCATGGCCATCCTGACAAGCTGACGATCATCCTGTTCGCTCTCGGGCAGCAGCTTGCCCCGGATCCGGCGCGCCTGGCCTATGGCGCACCACTGCAGGGCTCGTGGTACCGGCAGACATTCGCTCATAACACGGTATGCGTTGACCAGAAAAGCCAGGCGGCGACCCAGGGCAAGCTGACCAGGTTCCATTCCGAGCCTGGCTTCAGTATAGCCCAGGCTGAGTGCGATGCTGCCTATGATGACGTCATGATGCGCCGCACCACGGCGTTGACACAAGACTACGTCATAGACATATTCTCTGTCAGCAGCGAGGACGAGCACACCTACGACTGGCTGTATCACAACTTCGGCGAGTTGAAGCCAAAACTGCCTTGCGAGCCCCGTTCCGAACCTTTGGGCGACGGCCACGGGTACCAGCATATCAAGGACATCACCGCAGCAGAGACAGCAGAGACCTGGCTTGCCGATTTCAAGCTCGATGACGCGAATGTGCGCCTGACAGTGCTTGGTACGCCAGGCACACAATTGTACTTCGGCATGGGCATGGCCAACAACCCTCCGCAGGACTGTCCGATGGTGGTAGTGCGGCGCCAGGCAACCAACACCAGCTTCATTTCGATACTCGAGCCGTACCGCGATACTCCCGCCGTCACCAGTGTCAAGCAGATACCGGTCGGTGGAGGAGCAGGTGCTGTGGCGCTGGAGATCGCGCGTGGGCAACAACGCGATCTCTTCATGCTGGCTCCGGAGGGCGGCATGAAACTTGAATTTGCGGGGATAAAGACCAGCGCCTGGGCCTCGTGGGTGCGCAACTCCGGCCAGGAAACCGCGCAAGTTGTCAACCTTGAATGAAATCTGGGAGGGCCCCGAAATGTCCCAACAAGCCAGGCCCAATATTATCGTAGTCATGACCGACACTCTGCGCACCGCGTTTGTCGGCTGCTACGGCAATGACACGATCCGTACCCCCAACCTTGACACATTCGCCGAGCAATCGGTGAAATTCACCAGGGCCTATCCGGAGTCCTTGCCCACCATTCCGGTGCGGCGGGCGATCCACACCGGTCGCCGGGCATATCCGTTCCGCGACTACGCGCCCGTGCCCTGGGACGTTGTATATCTGCCCGGCTGGCAACCGATGGATCGCGAGGAGGACTGTATCGCCGAGCGGCTGGCCGAAGCCGGTTACCACACCGGCTTCGTCAGCGACACGCTTCCGTATTTCGCGCCGGGCTTCAACTTCCAACGCGGCTTTCGGCAGTGGGAGTACATTCGCGGAATGCAGCAGGACCGCTGGCGCTCCGTCAACACCATAACCGGCAAGCAGATGGCCGATTACCTGGAGCATATCAGTCCGGAAGGAGGCGTTGCGCCCGAGCAGCTTTACACCATTGTGCCTCACCACATCGCCAACACTGCGGACCGGCGGCACGAACAGGACTTCTGTACGGCGCGGACCTTCCAGTGGGCGATGGATTTTCTGGAGGACAATCGCAATGCCCAGCCATTCTACCTGTACGTGGATTCATTCGCGCCGCACGAGCCGTGGGAGGCGCCGCCGATGTATTACGAGATGTACGCCGACGGCACCTACGACCGGCCTACCGTGCTTCACGTGCGGTACACCACGCGCCAGGAGCAAGGTCTCGATGAAGCGGCGACAGCAGACATCATTGCCCATTACAGTGGCCTGGTTAGCCTCACGGACGCATGGTTCGGGATGCTGCTGGACAAGCTCGACCGCCTGGGGCTGGCCGACAACACGATGGTCGTTTTCACCTCAGATCATGGCACCAACTTCGGCGACAACCCCTTCGACATCATCGGCAAGCCGGCCCATTCGCTGTGGCCGGGCGTGATGCACCTGCCGCTGCTGGTGCGCATGCCACAGCAGCTTGGCGCAGGCAAAGTGGCGGACGAGCTCGTCTATAATCTGGACATCTCGGCCACTGTCTGCGATCTGACCGGCATCGGCGAGGGGCAGGGCCTTGACGGCCGGAGCCTGCTACCATTGGTGGACGGCGATGGCGAATGGCAGCCGTGGGAGTACGTCACCAGCCGCTACAATAACGCCATCTGCTACATTGATGATGATGTGTGGATTCGCACAGACACGGACCGGGATCTTGGCGAGGCGTTCGATGTGAAATCGGATCCGCTGTGTCAGAAGGACATTTCGGGCGAGCTGGATAAAGCTGTATTCGACAGGGCGTGGGAACGCATCCTGGCTGATGCGGGCGGCGAGTTGCCGGTATATGACATGAAGAGGACAACCGACGCGATCGGCCAGGCGTCGGAACGGCGCAAGTGACTACCCGGCTCCCGAGCCTGATGCAGCCCGAATGATTCGCAGATGCGCACGCTCACAGCCCCGTAGGTCGAGCTTTCTACTGTAGTTATGCAAATTTCTGGTCTGTGGCTCATCCATCTGTAATTGTAGGCGCTGGTACTGTGATGGACCTTGGGCCGGATAGGGAACCCGAATTTTGCTTTCGCAAGATCCACCCTATTCGGCCCCTCCGGCCTTCGCTAGAGCTAGGCGGACACGCCGAAAGACAACGTCTAAACCTTTGAGCACGTAGGTCGGGCTTTCCAGCCCGACGTTGTTGTCGTTGAGTCGTTAGGCCGAATGGGGATGACAGGGAGATGACGGAGATGCAGCACACATACGAGTCGCTGCCAGTGGTGGCGAGTGGAGAAGTTGTAGTCGTGGGTGCGGGGCCTGCCGGGCTGTGTGCGGCGGTCGCTGCCGCTGAAGAGGGTGCCGAGACGCTGCTTGTGGAGCGCTACGGCTTCATGGGCGGGATGGCTACCTCGGCGCTGGTGAACCCGTTCATGCGCTACATGTCCGGCGACGAAGTGGTCAACGCCGGTGTGTTCGCGCGCATACTGGAGAAGCTGGAGCAGAGGGGTGCGCGCGGAGGGACGGACGCCGAGCAACGCGCCTTCGACCCGCAGGTCCTGAAGCTGGTTTGTGATGAGCTGGTTGCGGAGGCCGGTGTGCGGCTGCTTCTGCACACCTTCCTGGTGGACGCAGTAGCATCCCATGGACGAGTGCAACGCGGGATAGTAAGCAGCAAGTCGGGCCTGCAGGCTATCGCAGGCGAGGTGTTCGTGGACGCTTCAGGGGATGCTGATCTGGCGGCCAGAGCTGGGGCGGAGTTCGAGATGGGCAGGCCTGAGGACGGTCTCTGTCAGCCGATGACGCTCTACTTCCGTATGGCGGGCGTTGATGAAGCGCGGCTGCCGTCGTATGAAGAGATTGCGGAGATGTATCTGGAGGAGAAAGCGGCGGGACGAATCGAGAATCCGCGCGATGACGTACACAGGATCATCCATACCACGCATCCGGGTGAGGTCACCTTCAATACCACGCGGGTACTGGGACACGATGCAACCAACGCGGCTTCAATGACGGAGGTCGAGATTATTGCCCGGCGCCAGGTCGAGCAACTGGTGCGCTTCTTGAAGGAGCGCGTGGCCGGCTTTGAACAGGCGTATCTGTGCTCCATCGCACCGCAGACAGGGGTGCGGGAGTCACGACGGGTGCTGGGGGACTATGTGCTCAGCGGGGATGATGTGACCGAAGCGCGCAAGTTCGCCGATGGTGTTGCGCGAGGGTGCTTCAGCATAGACATCCACAATCCGACGGGGCACGGTATCTATGCGAAGCGGGTGCCGGCGGGGGATGCGTATGACATACCGTACCGGTGCCTGACGCCACGGGGGTTCGAGAATCTGCTGGTCGCCGGGCGGCCGATAAGCGCCGACCATTACGCCCACGGTTCGCTGCGGGTGATGCCGATAGCGGCATCCACGGGCGAGGCAGCAGGCGTGGCTGCGGCCATGTGTGTACGCCAGGGCAAAACGACCCGCGAGATTGATGTGTCGAGGTTACGGGAGCGCCTGAAGCAACGCGGTGCGAGTATCTATGAGGCTGCAGACGTGTCGGAGTGATGCTATGGGCAAGCGGATGGCAGCGATTGACGTAGGCAGCAACACTGTACGGGCGATGGCTGCCGAACTGCTGACTGATGGCCGGCTGGTCAAGTTCGCTGACGATTTCCTGATGACGGCGCTGGGGCGCGGCCTGGCCGATACCGGCGAGATGCCCGCAGATGCCATCGCGACGACGGCAGAATTCGTGAGTGCTTTTCTGGCGGAGTGCGGGACGCTGGACGAAGTCTATTGCGTGGGTACGGGCCGATACCGGCGAGATGCCCGCAGATGCCATCGCGACGACGGCAGAATTCGTGAGTGCTTTTCTGGCGGAGTGCGGGACGCTGGACGAAGTCTATTGCGTGGGTACGGCTGCAGCCCGTGATGCCACCAACACGCGGCAGTTGCAGGATGCGCTGCAGGATCGAGCCGGTGTTACGCTCCAGGTACTGTCCGGGGCGGAAGAGGCCCGTCTCACATCCGTGGGTGCGCTCTCTGCGATCGGCGAGCTTCACGGACATATTCCGCTCGTGGCCGATATTGGCGGGCGCAGTACCGAAATCGCCATTGATGGTCCGGACGGCCTGCGTACTGAAAGCCTGGACATTGGCGCACGGTCCATCACCGAAGACTACTTGCGCTCTGACCCGCCAAGGCGCGCCGAAGTGATGGCGGCCAGACGGGCGGCCAAAGTAGCCCTTGAGCAGGCTGCTCATTTGCTCCACGATGCTGGTCTTTATGTCGTTACGGGTGGTACGGCGTGCTCGGCGGCTCTGCTGGCGGGAGACGTCTGGGAAACGAGCCTGTGGCGTTTGCAGCGACTCCGTCGCGAACTGTGCAGTATGTCGCTGGCGATGAGACGCACGGCTCTGGCCTTCGACCCCGCAAGGGCACAAGTCATCTGCGGCGGGCTGATAATCCTGGAATTGCTGGTCGCACAGTCGCCTGTCCGGCGCGTCCGCATAAGCCAGGGTGGCATCCGCGAGGGGCTGCTGCTCACGAATACCGGTGCGAGGGAGATTACTGGCGGGGCCGCCGACGCAGAGACGACGCAGAGTCAATGTCGCCAGCGCGAATAGTTCACCAGACGCGTGGCTCGGCCTGAGCTTTGTGTTGTTTCCAAAGCTCAGGTGAGAATTGAGGATGCCCAGCATCCTAGGTTCTCAGCTTCCAGCCCGAGGTCGTTGCGGGAATTGGGCGGCTTGAAATATCGGCGAAGCTGAATTCGCCCGCGCCGCTGCAGTAGATGTCCACTGACTTGTCGCCCTCGGCCACCGCACATACGGTGCCAAGATAGCGTCCGTTGAAATAGATATCGGCGTGCCGGCCAACCAGCGCCACGGCCAACTCGCCCTCGGCCTCAGCGTCCCAGGTCCGCTCACCCTCGATGCCGGTCGTCCGGGCAACTAGCTTGCCGTCACTCTGCAAGCCGACGAACAGCTCGTCTTTTCCGATGACGAAGCCCGCCTCGCCCAAGCCTCTGGCGTTCACGTGGACAGCCACAGTTCGCGGCCCCTTACCAGCCAGCGACACGCGAGCGAGGTCAGTCTGAGGC
>JALGTY010000229.1 GCA_029821145.1 Candidatus Zipacnadia bacterium | reverse complement strand
ATGGAGGCGGTGCGCGACGGGACTTTCTGCGGCAAGATCGTCATTTATCCGCAGATTGGCAATTTGCCGCTGACGCGACTGGAGGACCTGAGTGGCAGCTTGCCCGAGGTGGCCGCCAAGCTCGGCCCGGCCTTGCAGTGGACCCGGGAGGCAGAAGCGGCACTGCTGGGGCACTTCCTGGGTGAACGCGTAGGTCGGGCTTCCAGCCCGACTCCGTTGGGCGAACGCGTAGGTCGGGCTTCCAGCCCGACTCCGTTGGGCGAGCGCGTAGGTCGGGCTTCCAGCCCGACTCCGTTGGTGGAGGAGTAGCTATGTCAGATAATGAGAAAATATTGAGCGGCAAGACAGCGCTGGTGAGCGGCGCGGCGCAGGGGTTAGGACGGGCGCTGGGCGAGCGGCTGGCACAGGCCGGCGCAGATGTTGCACTGCTGGATCTGCAGGCGGGAGAAGTTGCAGCCGCCGCCTCCGAGATCGCCACAAGCTGCGGGGTGCGTACAATCGGCCTGGCCGCCGATGTGACCGATGAGGAGCAGGTGCGAGCTGCCTTCGACAAAGCACTCGGAGAATTCGACAAGCTCGATATTGTGGTGTCCAATGCCGGTATTCTCATCTCCGGAGCGATAACCGAGTTCGAGGCTGCGAAGTGGCGTAAGGTCATCGAGGTCAATCTCATCGGCTACATGATCGTCGCCAAGTACGCGGCCAAGGCGATGATCCCGCGCGGCGAAGGCGTCATCGTACAGATCAACAGCAAGTCGGGCAAGACCGGCAGCCACAAGAATTCCGCCTACGCTGCCAGCAAGTTCGGAGGCATCGGCTTGACCCAGAGCCTGGCGCTGGAACTGGCCGAGCACAATATCCGCGTCAACGCCATCTGCCCGGGTAACCTGCTCGATTCGCCGCTGTGGGTGGATAGCCTCTATGCGCAGTATGCGAAGCGGTGGGGCAAGACCGAAGAAGAGGTGCGGCAGATGTACATTGATAAGGTGCCGCTGAAGCGGGGCTGCACGTACGACGATGTGGCTGACGCGCTGCTGTTTCTGTGCAGCGACCACGCCTCTTACATCACCGGCCAGGCGCTCAACGTTGACGGCGGCCAGACGATGCACTGAGCTAGCCTCCCGGACTGAAGGAAGCTGACTACTCACCTTGTGGTCTGCAAAGGAAATGCAGAGGCGAGGACGGGTGTCCTCCAGGTTTGTTAGGGTGGCATGGCCCTTTTTTCTAGCCTTCCTGGACGACAGGCTTCCTAGCCTGTCGAGGCCTCTCCGAACAGCAACGGCATGGACAGGCAGGGATGCCTGTCCGCTCTTCTAACGCCTCAACCTCAGTAGTTACGAAGGAAGATAGCTATGGAGATCTCCGAGCAGGCGCAGGAGTTACACGCCAAGGCCATCATCTATGATGGCCACAACGACTCTTTCATCTTACACTGGGCCCGCAACGAGCCGATGGAGATCGTCGGCGAGTGGCCCCAGTACCACGTTGACCTGCCCCGCCTGCGTGCAGGAGGCACCACCGCCTTCAACTGCATGGTCGGCTGCGGGGACCTGCACCAGGCCATCGAGCTTTGGGACCCAATCTTTCAGCACGTGCAGAATTATCCGGATGATTTCTTGCTGGCGCTGGAGCCGGAGGACATCGAGCGGGCTAAGACCGAAGACAAGATCGGTCTTGTCCCACAGGTTGAGTGCTGCGCGTTCATGAATAGAAGCTTGAAGATATTGCGGGTGCTGTATGAACTCGGCCTGCGAGTGGCGATACTCACCCACGGCGAACCGGATCCGGACGGGCTGCGAAGTCCGGATATCTCCGGGCGCTTCTGCCGGCTCGCCGACAGAGAGCGTGCGCGCAGAGATTATCTGGGCTTGACCGAGTTCGGCAAAGCGGCGGTGAAGGAAATGAACCGGCTGGGCATCGTCGTTGACCTGGCCCACACCAAGGATGCCGCCTACTACGAAGCCATCGAACTGTCGGAGACGCCGGTCGTTTTCTCGCACGGGAATTGCTTCGCGCTTTCACCTCACTGGCGCAATCTGACCGACGATCAACTGCAGGCGCTGAGGGATAATGGGGGAGTGATAGGCATCTCGTGCCCGCGCAGCTTCATTGCCGAAGACGAGAAAGACCGGACTTTCGAGCGTCTCATTGATCATATTGAGTACGCCTTTGATCTCATCGGCGACGACCACGTCGGCTACGGCTCAGATTTCGATGGCACGACGGACCCGATACCGCCTGATCCGACGTACCAGCCGCAGATCACGCAGAAGCTGCTCGACCGGGGATTTTCGGAGGAGACGATTCTGAAATTCTGGGGCGGGAATTTCTTGCGGGTTATGCGTGCGGTGCGAGAGGCGGCTGGGTAGGCACTTGAGCCTGCTCAGCAAATAAAACAGCGCAGCCCGGAGGGAGGTTGCGCTTTGGAGTTCGTGAGTTAGCGGTTGGTGCAATCAGCCGGAGGCGTCTGTGGATTCCTGGAAGCCGGTGCCTTTGCGCTTGGCGACGCCCAGCTTCTGCAGGCCTCGCTCGGCAGCGTTGGAAACCTGCGGGTATTTGTCCTGCAGGGCCTTGACCAGGTACGGCGTGGCCGCCTTGTTGCGCAGCTCACCGACCGCGCGTACCGCGGCCCAGCGCACGTCTTCATCCTCGTCGTCGAAGAGCTTGACCAGCGCATCCAGGGCCTGCTGCGCCTGGAGGCGGCCGAGTTCGTTGGCCGCATGCTGGCGGACCTCAGCGTCGGCGTCCTGGGTGGCCTTCGCCAGAGCCTCGACTACCCGCGGACCGCCGACATTGCCCAGCGCTCTGACCGCGTAGGCGCGCACCTGAGCAACCTTGTCATTGGCAGCCACATCCGCAAGCTGCTCAACAACGCCGACAGCAGATACTGTCTCCAGCGCGGCGGCGGCCCGGCGTCGCACATGGTCGTTGGGATCGTACAGGGCCTTGGCCAGTGCGGGAGCGGCCTTTGCGGAGCCCAGATAGCCCAGCCCTTGTGCCGCGGCTTCCCTGGCCACCGGGTAAGGATCATTTTGCAGCACATGCAACAGCGGCTCGAGACCTTCGAGATTAGCCTCCCGACGTTGTGGCTTGGATCCCTCGTGCCTGGTGGCGTGGGCCCGCTCGGCGAATTCATCGAGCGAGGGATTGTTGCCGGCGCAAATCATGGATATACATGTGGTCGCAGCAGCGCGCCGGTGCTTGTTGTTATCGTTCCTCGCCGCATCTATCAGATAAGGTAGGGCCTGGGGCCCTCGCACCACCAGTTGGATTGCTGCAAGCGCACTGGCGTCGTTGCGATAGACACCGAGATCCTGGACCAGTGCGATCATACCCTCGTCGCCGATGCGACTCATCAGTTGGCCGTACATGTCCTGGGCCATTTGTCTGATCTCGGCGTCCGGGTCCTTGGTCAGCTCCCGCAATATACTCTTGGCGGCAACATCGTTACGCAGCGTCGAAACCGCCGCCTGCCTGACCTCTTTGTCGGGGTCTGATTTGGCCGCGTGTGCGCGAATGTCGAGGTGGGAATTGTCAAAGCCGACGAGCATTGACACGGCGTTCTTGCGGATGGCCGGGTTGTCGGAGTTCTGTGCCAGATCAACGGCGGCCCGCTCCAGGCGCTTGCGATCCTGCTCTGAGCTCTTCCGATAAACGTAGCTGGCGATCGTTACGGCGTCCGCTTCGACGTCCTTGCCGGGCGTCTTCAGCATCTCGATGGCCTCGTCCACGGTGGCATTCTTGATCCGCTCGCGCACCTCAGGGGGCTGCATAGCCAGATCGGGGTCGAGTTCTTCCTCGGGTGGAGGTGGTGGCTGTGCCTCGTGCTCGCCCTCGTCTTCGTGCTCATCCTGATGGTGAGCATGCGTGTCCTCCAGCGGCAACAGCGAACAGCCGCTGGCGAAACAAAACACGTAAACTAGCAATACAATTGCAGCCAAACTGAGATGTCTGCGCATGACTGGAAAACCTCCTGCGTGACACACAACCCGTTAGGCCCGAAGCGCAGCCGAAATGTGCCTGTTGAAATAAACGCTGTGCCGGCCTATCGAGTTCCCGGACTTATTAGACGTCTAAGCACCCGGTCGCTGGCATCGAGAATCAGGCGCTCCGAATCCGGGGTTATCATCGTGTAGCCGCCGCCATAGAAGCGATAAGCGTTTTCAACTTCATACCCGCCCTGCGGATAAGCGGCGGCGGTGGGAATGTAACCCGGATTTCCGTTAGTATAAGCCATAACTGCCGTCTGCTGGAAGGGGGAACGGCCATCAATGTTGATGGCATACTCGACAAAAACCTCGCCGGGCAGTCCCACAAGTGCGAAATCCCCGACTTTGAAGCCCTGGACTTCATAATCAATGGCCAGCCCTGTGGCCCGCTTCTGGGACATCTCCAGGAGCCAGCGGGCCCATTTCACCATGCCGTCAAAGAAGATCTGATTTCCGTACTGCTGCTGTTGCTGGGCTTTTTCGAGGTCTGCCTCGGCCTGTTGCAATATCTGCTGTGCTTCGTCCACCGGCGGTGGGTCGAAGCAAGGCAGGTGGAACTGCTCGCGTGCGGCGGCGACTTCGACATCATTAGTCATTTCCGCCAACTCGGTTGCCTTTACAACCGCGCCGGCCATCGCTCTGCCCTGGGATTCGGCTATCTCGAAGGTGCCACGCGGGTCGCTGTTGATGTTGCCGCAGCAGCCCTGCCCGAACAGCGCCACAGAGCCCTCATCAAGCTGCTCGACGAAACGCTGTGCATAGCCGGGCCAGTCGGCGGAGATCAGCAAATTGTCCCCGCCCATCGTCACGCCGTGAGCAGCGTGCACAAAAAGACGCGCCAGCGGCCCGTCGGCGCCGTCCACCGCCAGTACGTCCACGCGGTCGAGTATGGTGCCTTTTTCCGCAACGGGTTCCTCGCTTCGCGGCCAGGAGACTTCGCGGCGGTTGAAGCCAACTGAAACCGGTTCGCAGTTACGACCGACCCACGCCTCCTGCGCGCGTCCGTAGGCCAGCTCGCCCACGCTGACCAGTTGCCGCAGCAGTATCTTGAGGTAATCATCATCCAGTTTGCCCATCGTCGGCAGACAAGGCGTGACCGGGCCGGAGTGAGTGTGGCTGCAGCCGATCATGACCTCGTCGGCACAGATGCCGGTGGCCTGGGCGATGCCCTCGCGCACCACGGCCACGGAGTCGTAATCCAGCCCGATCAGGTCGCAGGTGATGACCAGCGCCTGCCCGCCGGCGCACAGATAAAGCGCCTTGGCGTATAACTCATCGTGGACGCCGCTGCTGGGGCCTGCTCTGCCACCATAGCCGCACAGGTCAACGCCGACCGGCGGCGTAATATTTATGGCGGCTGTTCCGGCTGTTAGTGTGGCCATTCCAGTCACCTCTGTAAGTTGGCGGATAACCCGGGGGACAGTCCCCTTCTGGTGCGCGCCTGGCGTAGGGGGACTGTCCCTTCAGGGACTGTCCCCTGACCGCATATTGCGCCCTACGCATGGTAATGAGCTATCCAAATCCGTGCGTGGCTCAGGCTTTCTAGCCTGAGTCGGTGTTAGTCCCGTACGGCATTGACTTGAGAGACACTCACAGGCTGGAAAGCCTGTGCCACGCAGGGCTTGATGATAGTGTTTCCTGTGTTGCGTGTGGTCAGCCCTTTCCGTGGCCCCACCAGGGCCATTTCTCAGGGTCTTCCACCAAGCCCGCAGTCACGGGATTGCGCCAGATGTAGCGTGCTTTCTCCTCGTAATCATCTTGGTCTCGGATTATGTGGTCGTAGCTTTCGTCCTGCCACATCGCACCGCGGCGTCCAATAAGCATGTTGCTCTGGCGTGCCGTCCAGCCTTTTATACTCTGCATGATACGGCCTAACGGTTCGACGCGGCCATCGCGCTGCAACGGCTTAAGGATCACGTGCACATGGTCCGGCATGATGGTGTAGTCGTACAGTAAGTACCTGCTACCGGCGAAGTGATTCAATGCTTCGATTATGACCGGCGCAATAGCCGGGTCAGCCAAGTTGATCAATACAGTATTCTTCAAGCTAAACCTAATGAAATAGGTCGCTCCTTCGTTCTCAAAATGTGGCAAATTCCTTCGCGCCCTACGCATCGTAATGAGCTATCCCAATCCGTGCGTGGCTCAGGGCTTGTAGGCTGAATCGCGTACGGCATTGATCTGAACGACATTCACAGGCTGGAAAGCCTGTGCCACGCGATAATAGCTGGAATGCCCGCCCTACGCCGCATACGCATGTGTGCGCTGAGACCATTCGCTTCGCTACGAACCGACACCTCCCCAGGGTTGACGCCGCCGGATGCAGAGATTACTCTATTGGCTGTGGACACTTCGCTTTTCGATTACGATCTGCCCGCTGAGTTGATAGCCCAGCACCCTCCGG
>JALGTY010000228.1 GCA_029821145.1 Candidatus Zipacnadia bacterium | reverse complement strand
GTAGTTGTGGATGTAGCTCGTCTCAACAAAGTACATCTCACCTAGCGTGCCATCGAACGCCCACTTGTGGGCGTCTTCGAAGAACTTGTGGAAGCGGCAGACCTGGGCCACCATGAGCTTCTTGCCATGCTTGCGCGCGGCATCCACCATCTCCTGACATTCCTCGACGGTGCAGGCCATCGGCTTCTCCACCAGCACATGCTTGCCCGCTTCGAAGGCCTTGATCGTCTGCTCCATGTGTAGATAATCCGGCGTTGTGACAGAAACGATGTCCACCTCGTCGGAGGCCACCAGCTCATCAAAGTCGGTGGTAGCCACAGGCATCTCAAACTCCTTTTGCGTCTTTTCGACCAGTTCAGCGTCAATGTCGCACACCGCCACCAGGTCAGCGTCCGGCAAGTCCTTGCACTGCTGGAAATGACCATAGCCCATGCGCAGGCCGACGATCCCGATTCCAAGTTTCTTCACCACGATCATCCTTTTTCTCAATACTGTCGGTTCATGCGTCTGCCTACTTCGCCGGGCGCATCGGTATTACCTGCGCGCTCCGAGGGTTGCTAACCTGGTAGTTGCAGTGGTAGTCGTGTTCATAGCCGCCTGTTTTGGCCTTTTCGTCGGCGCCTGGCGAGACTTTGCGCCACTCATCGTCACCGTTTGTCGGTTCGGGAGTGGTTCGCAAATCAATCCGTTTTCCGATACAAATCCGCAAGCTCTTGCACCCGCTTTATCCGCTCGATGATTGGCAGGTCTTGCGGGCACTTTTCCTCACATTGGCCACATTCGATACACCTGTACGGGTCATAGGCCTCCGTGGTGGTCATAGTGCCGATGCGTTCGTTTACCGCCGGTAGCTGGAATATATCGTGCTGCTGGTAAAACTGCATCAGCCAAGGGATGCTCAGTCCTTCGGGGCAGTCTTTGCAGTAGTTGCAGCCTGTGCACATTTTCTCGCCCTTGGTCATCTCTCTGAAGGCTTCTACGAAGGCGAGGCCTTCTTCATCGCTCATCGGGCCGAGTTCGGTGACTATCTTGGCGTCTTCTTCAATGTGGGCAATCTCGTTAAGTCCCGACAGGCAGGTGGTGATCCCAGGATTGCCAAGCAGGAAGCGGAAGGCCATCTCCTGCAAAGTGATATCGGGCTGACCGGGAAAAACGTTGGCAAAAGCCGGCGAATGGCCGGTGAGCATGCCACCGTAAAGACTGCCCATCGTGCCAACACCGATGCCGCGTTCGTGGGCCCACGCGATGGCCTTTTCGAACGGCCCATAGGTGCCTTGCTCGTCAAGCTCTCTGCTGAAGAAGTTGTAATAGACGATGATGAGGTCCATGTCCGGGTTTTCCTGGAGCCAGCCGATGATCTTGTCATTGGAGGCATGGCTGGTGAATCCCAGATGCTTGATCAGGCCCTGGTCTTTCGCCTCGCGCATCGCCTGCAGAGGGCCGTTGTTTGCCGCCTCGTACATCTGATCGCTACCCAGCGACCACAGCAGATAGAAGTCCAGATAATCTGTGCCGATGCGGGTCAGTGAGTTTTCTATTGCCTGCCACGCGCCATCATAAGTATTCACCGGCAGCCCATTGTCACGATTTTCGTCGCCAAGATTGGCCTGGATCTTGGAGGAGATGACCAGCTTCTCTCTGTCCCAGCCTTTGATGCCTTCGCCCACCCACGCATCAGCGTTCTCTTCCGGACTCTCGTAACCGTAGCCGGCTGCTGATTCAATGAAATTGACCCCCAACTTCAAGCATCGCCGGATAGTCTCAACGGCATTCTCTCGGCCCTTGAAACGCATCGTCCCCAAGCCTAATGCCGACACCTTATGTCCTGTGCGCGGGATTTCCCGATATCGCATGCGTACTAGCACCTCATTTTCAAATACGCGCCCTGGCTGAGCCGTACACGGATTCGTCAAGCGCCTCGGTTATGTTCATGAACAAGGCCGACCGCACTTGCCACACTGCCAAAACCCCTGCGAAAGATGGTTCACAGGGGTCTTGCATAATTTCCTCGCAACCGCACCGGCCCGAGTTCTACTCAGTATGCGTGCCAGCAGCGCAGCCTTCTTCTCGTATCTGCGGCTTGTTACAGGCGTTGCAGTGCGGCTTCGGCATCTTTCATCTTGGCCTGGTCATCGGACAGTCCGAGGAATGCCTCGAACTCGGCCTTGGCCTCGTCCGTCTTGCCCTGCTCTGCCAGGATCCAGGCCAGACCCCAGTGGGCATCGGCGTTGTTGGGGTCACTTGCGATGACGTTGCGGTACTCGGCGGCAGCCGCATCGTAGTTGCCCTCATGCTTAAGCTGCAGCGCTTTGGCCGGTGAGCCTCCGCCGCCGGCAGGGGCAGGACCCGGCGCTGCGCCAGGCATGTCAGGTGGTGGCGCCGTATCGCCAGGTGGCGGCCCCATGTCACCAGGTGGCGGTCCCATATCACCAGCCGGCGGTCCTGGCATATCGCCACCGGGACCCGGCGGGCCGGCTGCATCAGGACCGGAAGGCATCTCGCCTTCGGGCATTTCGCCGCCCTCTGCCTCTTCATCTGCGCCGCCACCGAACAGACAACCACCCAGCGTGGCGACGATAAGTGCCAAGATACTCAATGACAATAGCAGTGTCCAGACTCTCATGTTCACTGTGCCTCCCTTGCTGATACAAAAGGTACCCATCACGTGCGGAGTGCCTGTCTATTCTACATCCAAAGCCTTCAATATGCCAAGAGCCTATCTGCTTATCTGACGCTTCCTCTCATATGCCCCCGCTGTTCAAAGCTCGTCGAGGTAGCTGGCGGGAACGATATTGCCTCGGTTGAGGATATTTCTGGGGTCGAGTTGGTGTTTCGTGCGAGCGATTTCGCGCAGTCCGGTCTCGCCGTACATGAGGTACAGATATGGCCGCGTCTGGCCGTCTTCTTCGAAGGCTTTCTTGCCCACGCCGTGTTCGGCCGATATGGTGCCCCCAAGCTCCACACCTTTTCTGGAAAGCGCCAGGAATGCCTTCTGAGAGGCGGCCAGCTCCTCTTCGTTGGCGGGCAGGGCATCCCAGTGCAGGTGGTTGTTGCCGATGTGCCCGAACAAGACGTACTGCACCCCGGAGGCCTCCCCGATTTCCTGGTAAGCAGCCATTATCTCGTCCAACGCATGGTCCGGTACGGCGACGTCGGTGGCGACTTTGTGCGTACCGGCCTGGCGCACGGCCTGGTGGCACAGCTCGGGCACCGCGTGGCGAATGTCCACCATTTCGGTCTTGTCCTTGTCCGAGAACCCGCTCCAGTCCTCGATACAGCCGTGTTCTTCGAGCAGTTCGAGCCATTCGCCGAGGATTTCGTCTTCATCGCTGGCAATGGCCTGTTCGAAGTAGATTGCAGCCCCGGCGTTCTCCGGGATATTGGGATAGGTCTGTCTGAGCATTCTAAGCGCATGTGGGTCGAAGTACTCGATGGCCAGAGCGTCTATGGGGCTTGCCGCGTCGTGCGTAGCATTGCGCGCCGCTCTGACGAATTCGATGGCGGCCTCAATGCTGGGAAAGTAGCCGGTGCAGGCGAAGATATCCGGTGGCAGAGGCAGTAACCCGATCTGGACTTCTGTGACGACCCCCAGAGTACCCTCGCACCCGATGAACAGGTCAACGAGGTCGGTACTATCCGGGTCAACGAAGTAGCCGGAGGCGTCTTTGACCGCAGGCGTTTGGTAGGAGGGAAGCTGCACGCAAAGTGTCTCTCCGCAACTGAGCCTGATCTCGAATTGACCATTTTCGTCGGAGAAGACTTCGCCGCGTTTGATGTCGAGTATGTCGCCACAAGACAGCGCCACCCTGAGCCTCTGTACCCACACTCTGGTGGCCCCGTACTGGAAGGTGCGGCCGCCGGATGCGTTGCAGGCCACGGTCCCGCCTAAGAATGCGGTGGTCTCCGTCGGGTTGGGCGGGTAGAGCAAACCCTCGGCCGCCAGTAATGCGCTGAGTTCCTGCAGCATTATCGCCGGCGGGGCGACGGCATAGAATTCTTCGTCATTGAGAAAGAGCGTGTACTTGCCGTCAGAGATGATTCTTTCGCCGGTCCCCGATTCCTTGGCTACGGGAGCGATCAGGCGCTCGGTTGAAAGCACCACGCCACCCAGCGGTACTCGCGAGCACGTCAGCCCCGTACCGCCGCCGGAGATGCTGACCGCCGTACCGCTGCCGTAGCAGTCCCGCAATACGGCAGCAACCTCCGCCTCTGTGGTGGGGTAGAGGACCCGCTCAGCCTCGCCGATGATAGCCGTAGATTCATCGGTCAGGTAATTCTCGATGACCATCGGGTCGTCGGAGCTGCGTATTGTATTCAACTCAACGTCCGGGGGTCGGATCGCATGGATCGTATTCATGGTCAGCCGCTCTTGATATCAATTACCGGCGATTTGTCGAAAGCATCAAGCCCTTTCACAAAGAGCCTGTTACCCTCCACCTTAAGCAGTTCTACGCGCGTGACGCCGATGGGGTTGGGCCGCATCGGGCTGTGGACGAAAAAGACGCCTCGTAGCGGCTTGGTCTTATCGCCCTGTGGATGCACCTGAAGAATCCGGCGGTCAGCTTCGTTCAGCTTGTGCATCCAGTACAGGATCAGCAGATGTTGTTGCTCCTCCGCCAGCAGCAAGGCGTCGCTGAATTCCGGCTGCACCTCAATAATCATTAGCTCCGGTTCATCGGTGGTATGTGCGATACCGACCGGCTCGATGTTGATATTGAGGTCGTTATCACTCATTCAGCGCAGTCTCTCCTCGCGTTGCGCACCCCGTTGCCAGGCGAGCAGCCGCGCTTGCGCCTCTCCTCCTCGCGTAGGTCGGGCTTCCAGCCCGACGCCGTTCCTCTATATCTCGTGCCTCGGCTGCGGAATGCCAAGCAGTTCCCGCTTCCGCCTCTCCTCCTCGCGTAGGTCGGGCATCCTGCCCGACTCGCTTCTCTAAAGCCCATGCACCGGCTGCGGAATGCCAAGCAGTTCCCGCTTCCGCCTCTCCTCCTCGCGTAGGTCGGGCATCCTGCCCGACTCGCTTCTCTAAAGCCCATGCACCGGCTGCGGAATACCCAGCAACTCCCGCTTGCGTCGCAGGTAATACAAATAATCATCGTAGCTGACATCCGGCGGCACGCGGTGGTCCACGTGGGGGATGACGCCGCCCTCTTCGACCAATGGCACCAGCGCGGCCAGCTCTTCGTCTATCGCTTTGCGGCCAATCGCCAGTGCACGCTTGTTTACACCACCCAGCAGCAGAACACGCTTGCCCCAGCGTTTGCGGATCTCAAACGGATCGCTGCCACCAGCCACCTCCACCGGGAACATGGTGTTGACTCCACCGTCGAGCCAGCATTCGACGACATCGGTGATATTGCCGTCGCAGTCAAGGTAAAATATGTCAGCGCCGGCCTGCCGTACGAAGTCCGTAATCCGCTTGTAGCGCGGGGTGAGCCACTCGCGGAACATCTTGGGGGAGATGATGCAGCCCTTATTGAAGCACATGTCCTCCCAGAAGGCGCCGGCATCA